>JBBADV010000002.1 GCA_041656295.1 Kiritimatiellales bacterium
CAAACCGTTGACTTTGCCAATGCCTTACAATCGATAACAGGTACTATTGAGTTCCGGGTTTATTTATGGCCGAGTCAGGGGCATGGTGCAGTTAATACGAGGAATTTACGTATTGATGCCCTTTCTCTTTACGGAGACATTTCTGTAATTCCTGAGCCGGCGGTAATTAGTTTCTATTTTGTCACTCTTCTCGTATTATTAGGATGGAGAAAGTTCAAATAAATATTTGAGCGGTGGCAGAAATAGTAATCTATGATCGTTTTCTGACTGATGATGAGTGTCGTGGCGTACAAGGCTTTCCGGCTAAAAAGACTAAGTTTTCTCAGGAAGTGAGCGACCTTGGTGATCCCGGTAGTTTATGAATGGCGAGCTGAAAGAGGAGACAAATAAGTGCAAATGCAAAATATATATTACCATTTATTATCGTTATTTATAACCTGTATTGGAAACGTACGGGGGAGCAATCTTCCTGAGAAGCCGAATATTATTTTTATAGTTGGAGATGATATTGGGCAAGGGGATCTTCAATGCTATGGGAATCCTTATATCGATACACCGATAATTAACTCCTTAGCCGAACAGGGAGTAATGCTTGTCAATTATTATAGTCCCTCTCCGTTGTGCGCCCCGGCGAGGGCCGCTCTTCTCACAGGTCGTTATAATCATCGTACCGGTGCGATTGACGTATCAAGTAATCGAGGCATTGACAGAATAGCTCAGTCAGAAAAAACATTTGGCGACTATTTTAAACATGCCGGATATACTACTGCATTAATCGGTAAATGGCACAATGGTCTATATAATAAAGAGTATTTGCCGCATAACAGAGGGTTTGATCTTTTTTATGGCTTCGGGGGTAGCCATGATTATTGGAACTGGAATCTTTTTCGCAATGACCAGGTTGAAACGAGCGATGGCCGATATATGACAGATGTATTGAATCAAGAGGCCGTTAGATTTATTAGAAGTAATAAAAACAGGCCTTTTGCGCTCTGGTTGGCACACCACGCCCCGCATTCATACGTGCAAAAGGGAGTCTTTCAGGCCCCCCCGCATCTTATTGAGAAGTACAAGCCTCGGGTAAAAGGTATTTATGCGGAAGCTGTAGCGGTTATATACGCAATGATTGAGGCAATGGATACTGGATTGGGATGGATAATTGAAGAGCTTGAAAAGCAGGAATTACGTGAAAATACAATTATTGTTTTTGTCAGCGATAACGGAGCTCACCTAAAAGGATCAAACTATAGATATCATGGTAACTTAAGCGGCAATAAAGGCGAGGTTTTGGAACAAGGGATTCGGGTGCCTGCAATTGTCTCTTGGCCGGGAACGATTCCGGGCGGACGGATTGAAAAGGCACAGGTTCACGGTACAGATTGGTTGCCTACGCTATACAGTCTTACAGGATCTAACGCTCCGGAAGAAGCTAAGCCGTTGGATGGATTGAATATAATGCCCTTACTTATTGAAGGTGATATGCCGGAGCTTTCGTCCCGTTTGTTGTTTTTTCAAAAAAACAGATATACTCCTGTTGCGCACAGTTCTGGAGCGATCCGGAAACAGGAATGGAAGCTGCGCTGGCCTGGAGAGAGCAAGTCAATGGCAAAACAGAATACGAGGGATAATTATGTTTTTGAGATAGCCAGATTTCTCCCGCCCTGGGAAATGCCAATTGCTCCTGATATTCCAAATCATAAAAATATAAAAACAGAAGCTCCTCAACTATTCAACCTGGTTGAAGATCCAGGAGAAAAAAATGATTTGTCCGCAATGCACCCTGAAGTGGTCAAAGAGCTATCCGGATCATATGACGCGTGGTTCGCTGAAATTTATTCCGAGTGGGAGCAATCCTGGAAAGATATAATTGATCACGACATCGCATATTGGAAAGACAGGGAAATCCCTGATCCGAGAAAACTCTTCGACGGCTACTGGCCATGGGATGGAGCACCAGCAGGAACGGATCCGGAAACGGCTGATCCTCTTGAAGTATTCAAGGGGTATTGGAGATACTAGAAGTAAACGCAGTGAGACTCGTGCCAGACTTTGACATGGGTTCGATGGGGGTGTTTGTTGCTTTGAACTGAGTGTTTGAAAACGCACATCAGGCCTGATCGACAAATACCAGCAGGCTTTATACAACTAATTTGATTTATTAAGAACTGTAAGTCAATGAAAAGTATTTGATTTTACAATATGAGCTGTGATATGACTAGAAAGGATAAGCATTTTGAGAGGATTGATTTCGGATGGATTACGCCGGGAAATTTTACGAGCCAATCAAGCGTACGACTCTCGTTTGATTTCAAATGGAACAGAAATTCCAACATTATCATATGCGGACCAGCCCTATATCGTAAAGGCAAAAGACAGCGCCCTTGTGTGTCTGGTTACGACTGGTGCCGGACATGAGGGGGCACCAGGCCAGCATATTGTTGCGTTGCGCAGTGAAGATAACGGCGTAACCTGGTCATCAGCCATTGCAATTGAATCGCCGGATGGTGTTGAGTCTTCGTATGTCGTACCATTAATCACACCAGCTGGACGGATTTATGCTTTTTACAATCATAACACCGACAATGTTCGAAAGATTCCGGGCGATAAACCGGCGTATCCTGACGGCTGGTGTCGGCGGGTAGATTCGCTGGGGTATTTCGTTTTCAAATATTCAGATGACCATGGCAGAAGCTGGTCGGAAAAACGCTATACAGTGCCGGTGCGCGAATTTGAAATTGATCGGCAAAATACTTCTGATGGAAAAATCCGCTATTTCTGGAACGTTGGGAAAGCCTTTGCGTATTCAGGAAAAGGTTATATTCCATTGCATAAGGTGGGAGGATTCGGCGAAGGTTTTTTTACGCGATCTGAAGGTGTATTACTTTGCAGCGATAATATTCTGACGGAAACCGATCCGGAAAAAATTTGTTTTGAAACACTGCCGGATGGAGATATCGGATTACGTGCGCCCGCCGGCGGCGGTCCGATTGCTGAAGAGCAAAGTTTTGTGGTTTTAAGCGATGGAACTTTCTTTTGTGTTTATCGCACAGTAGACGGGGCTCCCGCATGTTGTTACAGCCGGGACCGTGGACATCACTGGTCGGCGCCGGATTATCTGCGTTATCCTGACGGGCGTATTATAAAACATCCGCGCGCCGCAAACTTTATTTGGAAATTATCAGGAAATCGTTACCTGTACTGGTTCCATAATCACGGCGGGAAAGGATATGAAGATCGCAATCCGGTATGGTGTATTCCGGCCCATGAAACGGATTCCCGTGAAGGTAAAGTTCTAACATTCGGACAACCCGAAATATTATTCTATGATGACGATCCTTTTATCCGGATGAGTTATCCGGATTTGATCGAATTAAACGGTAGTATTTATATCACTGAAACCCAAAAAAATACAGCTCGTATACATAAAATTTCTGATACATTCATCAGACAGTTATGGGATATCAAAAATATCATCGATGAGCCTAAATGTTTGCTCGATGTTAAAAATGGCGGTGTAATTGTTGATTTACCCGGATTACCATGTTTTTGCCAACGCGATATTAGACGGGTAGATCATGGGAAAGTTGATTTGAGGCAAGGAATTACATTAATATTTACATTCTATCCTTGTGAAAAATCGACTCTTTTATTAGATTGTCAATTTGTAAACCGGCGCGGATGGTCTTTATGCTTATGCAGCGATGGACATCTCGAATTAAAAATGTCTGACGGGCAAACACAATCTTTAAATGTTTCCGAACCTTCTATAATTAATTTTTCAAAAGAGAATGAAATCGCTGTTGTGATTGATGGTGGGCCCAAAATTGTCAGTTATATAATTAATGGATCTTTTTGTGATGGAGATGCCAATTTACAATTTGGGTGGAGCCGTTTTAGCCCACACTTACGCGATATGAACGGACAGAGCCGTTTAACAATTCATCCGGAAGTCAGAAATCTAAAAATTTTTGATAAGGCGCTGATGACAACTGAAATCCTGATTATGCAACGAAGAGCTGGGGATAATGAAAAATAAATGTGTCAACAACCACTCTGCTTGGGCATATGTGATCGGACTGTATTTTCCTTTCGGAATCATGCAAGGAATGCAGGCCATGTTTCCGACATCACTGTTTAAACTGTTGGGTTTTTCTAACCAGACGGTCGGACTGATATCCGGACTTGGTTTGATTGCCATTATTCGGTTTTTATACACGCCCTGGCTGGATGGTGCCGCTTCAAAACGAACGTTATCATTTTGGACTTTAATTCTCGGGTCAATCGTACTGTTGTCCATAGGAGCTTTGGTTTATATCCAGTTGGATCCGGCGAAATTTGTTATCGCAATGATTCCCTTGCTGCTTTTAATGATTATTATCGGATCGGCGCATGAAACTGCGGCCGATGGATATTATATCCGGGCGCTGAATGCAAAACAGCAAGCACAGTTTATTGGCATTAAAACAGCGGTCATACGTATCGGTCTTGTATCTGTTCACATGGGACTGATGCTGGGAGCAACAAAGGTTGCGGCACATTATGGAGCATTCGGAGTGATCTGTTCAGATAAAACCGGATTTTATATCGGGTACGCGGCTGCTTATGTGGTGGCCGCTGTATTAGTACTTTTTTTTCTTTTTTGGAACCGGGCCATGATGCCGGTGCTGGCTAATGATGAGCCGGTAAGTCATACACAGTTCGCGATTGGCGAGGTGTTTAAAGAATACTTTAACCAAAGATCTGTATTTTTGATCATCGCAGTCATTTTTTTGTATCGCATCGGAGACGGATTTCTTGCAGCAATGAAAGTGCCGTTTTATCTGGACCCGGACAGCGCCGGCGGGCTGGGTGTTGCGGCAACGACTATCCCATATTATTCACTTCTAACAGATATGCCATGGATGATTATTGGAGGCGTTCTTGGCGGGTATGTTATCAAATGGCGTGGAATAAAAAAAACATTCCTGCCATTGGCATGCTGTATCAGCCTGCCAAATATATCATATATTCTATTAGCAATTTATCGTCCGGGTATCAATGTTCAGATGTTCGGCGAATCTATGAACCTATGGCTGTTAGGTGGATCGTGTTTAGAATCATTAGGGTACGGGCTGGCTTTCAGCGGTGTTTTTTATTACATGCATATTACCGCAACCGAGAGTGGACGCAATAAAACATCTATACTTGCCATTTCATTTGCTCTGATGAATGCAGGATGGTATCTGCCGGGAATGCTCAGCGGATTTGTTCAAGCAAAGGTCGGTTATGTCGGGGTATTTACGATTAGTTGCTTGGCAGGGTGGATCGTTTTATTCATTATTCCTCATGTGCCGGAACCGCTAAGCGAACGCTGCGGTAGGGACAAGGCAGCCTGAAGACGTTAAAGCGCGGCGAGTTCGCTTTCCAGTCCGACCTGAATATGCGCCTGTATTGCGGCAACAGCATCTGCGGTGTTTCCCGCGGCAATAACTTGAATCAGACCGGTGTGATTCTGGTGAACCTCTGACGGTACAATCCACGAGCGAACGGCATTCAGCATCATTAAACTCGGATTTATGATCCGCTGCAGCATTTGCAGAAGTAAACGGCTGCCGGTGCATTCTGCCAGCGTAAGATGGAACTCATGGTGCAGGCGCGCAAATTCCGGCGAGGTTTTCTGGTCATGTTCAGCGGCGAGCCGGTCGAGCTGCTGAGCAATATTGAAGAGCCTGTTTTTTATCTCTTCCGGCAGTTTTCCACTGACCAGTTTTACTGCGGCGCTTTCCAGAGTGGTTCGTAAAAAATAACGATCGCGGATATCCGCCGGTGTTTCCTGCGGGATCCGTACGCCCAGACGCGGGACGTTTTCAATCAGTCCTTCATTCTCCAGCCGGCGCAGGGCGCCGCGTACAGAAATGACAGAGGTATTGGCAATCTCCGCCAGTTTGCGTTGCGAGAGAAATGTCCCGACGGGCAGTTCTCCGGCAAGGATCAATGTGCGCAGTGTATCGGCAACCTGCTGTTCGCTGGTCGGTGCACTGTTCCAAATGGATTTAGCGGGCATAAGCATTCTTTCGTCTCTTGACAGTTAAGAAAGTATATTGTTATAACATCATTATAACAATCGAAAATAAGGAAAAATTTATGGGTTCAACTAAGCAACTTTTGAAAAACGGCAGTGTTGTGCTTGGTGCATGGAATATGATTCCGCATCCTGCGGTGGCGGAACTTCTGGCTGGTGAGAATTTTGACTGGATTTGCGTGGATATGGAACATACATCACACGACTTGTCATCGTTGGAAAACATTGGCCGTGCAGTGAACAAATCCAGGAAAGATCTGCTGGTACGCCTGCCGGAGTGTGATGCGGTTGCAGCCAAGAAAGCGCTCGATCTCGGTGCAAATGGAATTATTGTTCCGTGTGTAAACTTGCCGGAAGAGGCGCGGCAGGCGGTGGCGATTGCAAAATATCCGCCGGACGGGATTCGTGGCGCGTCACTGGCGCGCTGTACGGACTTCGGGCGCAACTTTAACGGATATTTTATGTCACACAATGACAATGTAATTGTCGTGATTATGCTCGAACATATTGATGCGGTGAAAAATATAGATGCCATTCTCGCTGTTCCCGGCATTGATGCGACATTCATCGGGCCCTATGATCTTTCCGCATCCATGGGACTCGCCGGACAGCTGGATCATCCGGATGTTCTGGCGGCGCAGAAGACGCTGCTGGATGCCTGTATTGCGCACGGAGTTCCGCCGGGATTTCATATCGTTCCGAATGATCCGCCGCAGGTTGCGGCGCGAATCGAAGCGGGATTCCGCTTCATTGCACTTGGACTCGACACGGGGTTTATTATTGAAGGCAGTCGTGCAATGCTGTCGGCCGCCGGACGTTGAAAGGAAAATCATGAACGTTGTACTGGAAGAAACAATTTACTCGCGTGCACCGGAACTGTTTGACTCCGCGACAGAAAAATACAGATTGATCTGGAACCTGATAAAACCGCTGGAAGAAAAAAAAGCGCTGAACTTTTATAATGCCGGTGCAAAAGCGTTTATCATCGGAACAAAAAAATATTCTCCGGAGTTTTACTCCTCGCTGCGTGCGGGAACACTGATGCAGCGGTTTGGCGTTGGTTACACCTCTGTTCCGGTCGACCTGTGCAAAGAGCGCGGCATACTTGTCGGCTATACACCGGGCGTGCTTGAAACCGCGGTGGCTGAACATGCAATGATGCTTATCTGTGCATTGGCGCGCACAGTGTGCACATTCGAGCGGGAAATGAAATCCGGGCAGTGGCGGAAAATAGAAGGAACTGAACTTCGCGGAAAAACATTGGCGTTAATCGGATTCGGGCGCATCGCGCGCGAAACAGCCAAAATTGCAACGTTCGGATTCGGTATGAAAATTTCAGCATATGATATTATTGCACCGGATGATGACATCGCAGATGAATTTTTCACCGGTATTGAACAATGTGTTGCCGGTGCAGATTATATTTCATTACATCTCCCGGACACACCGCAGACCGCGGGAATCATTAATGCCGCATTGCTCAAAAAAATGAAACGCACAGCATTTGTAATTAATACCGCACGCGGCTCGTTAATCAATGAGCCGGATCTTTACACAGCGCTAAAAGAAAAACAGATTGCCGGCGCAGCGCTGGATGTATTCGCTAAAGAACCCTATGAACCGGCGCTGGAGGCTGATTTCCGTACGCTGGACAACTGTATTCTTACACCGCACTGCGCGTCCAACACCAGCGAGGCCAACGCCCGCATGGCGGAAATCTGTATCGCAAACTGCGTGGCGCTGGCTGCCGGAAGAACCGACGATTTGTTTTTACTTTAGGAGATCAAATTATGCACCGTTCAATTGAAGAGCGTGTCGATTTATGGCAACAGTTTTATGCGCGCAAAAATAACTGTCCGCTGTTCGGGTTTTTTGCCGGCAGTGAATATCCGTTGCACCGGTACCGGGCAGTACAGTCTCTTCCTGAGCACAGGGCATTGACACCGGAAGATTTTAATGTAGCAACAGTGAACATCGAAATGATCCGCGTGTCGATTTTATCCGTCCTGGCGAGGATCTTTTTCGATTGTGCAACATCGCGTACGCTTTCAGGATCGACCTTGGCGACATCCACTCCCTCCGCAACCGGCATCTCGCACAGCAGCGTTTCACGCCCACCGGTCGACTCACAGTAGATCGTAATATTCTGCTCTGCCGCTTTTACCGCTTTACCAGCCGGCGGATGCCGGCTTTTGAGTTCTGGATACGGGCCTTTTTTGAATCAAACGCGTCAACATCCCGAAACTCCTTCGACACATCCACACCGATATAGACAGTTCTCTTATTCATCGTATACTCCATCCTTGTTATGCGAGCTCGCGGCTCATGCAACAGTCCGGGTTAGTACAACAAGGCTGAGCTACAACTACGGACTCAGGGTCCAGGACGCGGACAGCCTCACTTCCTCCGGTATACCGGGGACGACCCCTTCAACAACCGAAGTGTCATTGAAAGCAGACCAAAGATAGCACACATGGCAACATACAAGACGCGACGTTCCCGTCGCGTCTGCTTTCCAGAAACGAATATTAAAAGAAAATCAGACCCAGCAAGCCGCCGGCGAAAATATAGATGACCGGGGAGGCGGGTTTGCGCCAGTAGGCAAGAGCGAGAAGCCCGGCGAGCAGAGCGGATGGGATGCTGAGCTGCTGAAACAGATTTCCCGCGCCGGTAAAAAACGATTGGCCGCAGATGAACCAGGCGGCGGCGGCGATCATTCCGACGGCTGCTGGACGGATGCCCCAGAGAATTCCTTTAACAACAGGGTTGTTGGAAAAGTTTTTCATCGAAATGGCGATGAGGAGGATGATGATGAGCGACGGCGAGATAATACCGAGCGTGGCAATGCACGCGCCGGAAATTACGGAAAGTTTATAGCCGGCGAAAGTAGCCATATTAATTCCAATCGGTCCCGGCGTGGCCTGACTGATGGCGATCATATCAACAAATTCGGCGTTGGAAATCATGCCGGAGTCGACGACGGCTTCTTTCAACAGCGGCAGGCTGGCGAGTCCGCCGCCGATGGTGAAAAGGCCGATGTTAAAGAAAACGATATATAATTTTAAAAGTGACATAAGTTAAAATTTTTTCCCACGAATCACACGAATTTTCACGAAAAGGAAAATCCAGAAAATTTCCAGTTGTTATCTTATTCGTGTTCATTCGTGTGATTCGTGGGCGGTTTGTTTGCGAAACGGCGAAAAGAAAAATCCGGCGAACGCGGCAGCGATGATGACGGGAACCGGCGACCAGTTTAAGAGTGCAATGCCGGCGAAAGCGGTCAGTGTGATGAATATCTGAAACTGCGACTTTCTGCCTTTTTTGAACATGTCGATAAGCATGGCGGCGAGCATGACCACCATTGCGACGCGAATCCCCTGAAAGGCTTTCTGAAACCAGAAGTTATTTTGCAGCACCGGAATAAACATGGCGATGAAAATGATGATGACAAGCGACGGCGTGACCATGCCGGCAGTGGCGGCCACGGCGCCGGGAATGCCGCGCCGGTGATAACCGGCGAAGGTGGCGGTGTTGATCGCGATGATTCCGGGAACAGCATTGCCGATGGCGTACCAGTTGAGCAGTTCCTGATCGTCAACCCATTTGCGTTTATCAACAATTTCACGCCGGAGCATCGGCAGCATGACGTATCCTCCGCCGATCGTAAACAGTCCGAGGCGCAGAAACATCCAGTATAAAAACAGCAGGTCTTTCAGGAATTTCATAAAGGATCTGGAGTCTGAAAGTCTGAAAGATAAAAGTCAATGTTCAGACTTTAGACATTGAGAGTTTCAGCGTGCAGAAATTCCTTTCATGCTTGCCAACAACCGGCGGTGTCCGTAACATCCGCTGTTTTATATTTCGTGATAACCGGTTAAGGAGAAAGCACATGTTTATGCAATGGATTGCGCTGGCGGCACCGCCGGCGGACGGAAACCAGGCTCAAGGCGGCGGCATTCAGTTCATCGGAATGATGGTTCTGATTTTTGCGCTGATGTATTTTATGATGATTCGCCCGCAAAAGCGCCGGGAAAAAGAGCGGCGCGCGATGATTGCGGCGGTGAAAGCCGGCAGCGATGTAGTGCTGACGAGCGGGATTATCGGCCGCGTAACGAATACAAAAGAAAAATCGCTGATTATCCGCACCGCCGACGACACCAAACTGGAGGTGCTCCGCAGCGCAGTGGCGCAGGTTCTTGAAGACAAGGGCGCCGTGCCGGAAGAGGTAAAGGCTTAATTTTCGGGTGTTGAATTATGGATAAAAGCAGAATGTGGAAATGGGCGGCGCTCGCCGGACTGATTATCTGGTCGCTGGCACTGGTAACCCCGTTTGATCAGAAAATTAAACTTGGACTGGATCTGCAGGGCGGCGCAAGTTTTACGGTGCGGGTGGTGCGCGAATCGATTCGCGATCAGATCCGGCAGGAAGATCCGGAGATCGGCACCGCCGCACTTGATTCGAAAGTGAACAAAGAAACTGCGGCGGCGAAAGAGGTTGCGCTCGAAGTGATCCGCAACCGCATTGACGGGCTCGGGATCGCCGAGCCGGAAATTTATCCGCAGACCGACAGCGATAATATTATCATCCGTCTGCCGGGTATCGACACCAACAACATTGCCGAAGCCACCGCACTGATTGAACGCGCGGCATTTCTTGAGTTTAAACTGGTTCATACGGAAAATGATGCATGGGTGAACGAGCTGTTTATGTCCGGCATGGCGCCGAAAGGATTTAAAATTGCCGGCGCCGCCGGCGGTTCGGTTTATGTTCGCGATCGCGATGCAGTGCCGGATATTGATTTGACGCGTGTGTTCTGGAATGAACTGAAACGCTTCGGCGCAAAGCGCGGCGCTGATTTTATGCTGTCAAAAGATATTATTCAGGATGGCTCCACTGTATACCGTCCATTTTTTGTTGAACCGCGCAGTCAGCTCACCGGCTCTGCACTGAAAGGCGCCGGCGTTGATTATAATCAGATGAACCGCCCGCATATTACGTTGCAGTTTAACAGCGCCGGCGCGGAACGTTTCGGCAAAGTAACGGCGGCGTATGCGCCAAACGGTGAAAATAATGTCGGCAATCCGCGCGGCCGCAGTCTCGCGGTAATTCTTGACGGCACGCTCTATTCCGCGCCGCATATTAACGAAGCTATTTACGGCGGCAGCGCGCAGATTACCGGGTCGTTCACGGTGGACGAGGCGCACAAACTTGCCAACGCCTTGCGCGCCGGTTCACTGCGCGCGCCGCTGGAAATTATTCAGAAGAGTGAAGTGGATCCGTCGCTCGGCCGCGACGCGATTCAGAGCGGCGTGTACGCCACGATTTACGGCGCGACAGCTGTATTCATTTTTATGCTGCTCTATTATTGCCTTGCCGGCGTGGTCGCCGATATTTCACTGGTGCTGCTTGCCATTCTGCTGCCGCTCGGGATGTGGTTTACGTCCGGCGTATTCGGTTTGTTTGCGCCGGAAGGCGCGCAGCCGGGGCTGCCGGTGTTCACACTGCCGGGAATCGCCGGTATAGCACTGACGATCGGCATGGCGGTGGATGCCAACGTGCTGATTTATGAACGCATCCGCGAAGAACTCACCGACGGAAAAAGTGTGCGCGGCGCAATTACCGCCGGTTATGACAAGGCGTTCAGCACTATTTTTGATGCCAACATTACTACACTGCTGACGGCAGTCATTCTGTTCTGGCAGGGTTCCGGCGCAATCCGCGGGTTTGCCGTCACGCTCGCCGCCGGTATCATTATCAGCATGCTCATCGTGCTGGTGTTTACCCGCCTGATTCTCGAATCGCTGGCCGACTGGTTTAAGCTGCAAACTATTCGCATGTTTTCACTCATTCCGCGCGGGACAAAAATTGATTTTGTCGGTATGCGCGCGCCAGCGATTGCACTGCCGGTGCTGATTATTATTGGCAGCTGGATTGTATTTGCAGTCAAAGGCCCCGACAACTTCGGTATCGATTTTACCGGCGGGACATCCTATCAGCTCCGCTTTGAACAGGCACCGGAAGTCGGCGCTGTGCGTGCGGTGCTGGCAGATGCCGGCATCAGCGATGCAACCATTCAGTACCAGCGTGCATTTGGAGAAAACATCGGCGATGTGCTGGAAGTGAAAGTTTCCTTTGAGAATGGTGATGAGGCGCTGGCGGCGATGGAGACCGCCTTTAAAGATGCAGGAATTTCAGTGTCCGGCGAAGAAAAAATCGGACCGCAGATCGGCGAAGAACTTAAACGCCAGGGGGTTGTTTCGCTCATTGCAGCGATGATCGGCATTATTATTTATCTATCGATCCGTTTTGAATTTTCATTTGCTATAGGAGCAATTATCGCACTGCTGCATGACGTATTGATTACTGTGGGAATTTACTGTCTGCTCGGCCGGCAGTTGAATCTCGCAATTGTTGCGGCGCTGCTGACCATTGTCGGTTATTCTGTAAACGATACGATCGTAACTTTCGACCGCATCCGTGAAGAAGTTAAACTGGCGCAGGGACGCAGTAAACTCAGCTTCCGCGAAATTGCCAATATGGCTATTAACCAGACGCTGTCGCGTACCATACTGACTTCGTTAACGACGCTGTTAACAGTGGCTTCGCTGCTGATCTTCGGCGGCGGTGCAATTAATGATATGGCACTGGCGCTGTTTATCGGAATCATCGTTGGTATCTATTCGTCTGTCTTCATCGCGCTGCCGGTCGTTATGATCTGGCACCGTGAAAAGAAAGTCTAGGGAATGGAATGATGGATTGATGGAATATTGGAATGATAGGGAAACATAAATAACCCGCCATTTCATTATTCCAACATTCCAATATTCCAACGTTCCATTCTTTATGTCCGCGAATTGGAAATTTAAGCCGGTTGATGAAGCGCTTGCAGAGCGTTTTGCACTGGATCTAAACCTGCCGCAACCGGTTGCTGTACTGCTTGTACAGCGCGGCTGCCGTACGGTAGAAGATGCGGAGCGGTTTTTAAATCCGTCGCTCGCCGCACTGCGCGATCCGTTTGAACTGCCGGATATGGATAAAGCGGTGGAACGGATTTTGCACGCACTGAGTGCCGGCGAACCAATTACTGTATTCGGCGACTATGATGTCGACGGCATTTGCAGCACCGCCATGCTCGTCCGTATTCTGCGCGAACTCGGCGGTCGTGTTTCCACTTATATTCCCAGCCGTTTTACTGAGGGCTACGGCCTTTCCGCGGAAGCGCTCCAGGCGTGTCTGGAAGAACATTCGCCGGCGCTCATAATCACCGTTGACTGCGGCAGTAATTCGACCGCTGCGGTGGAGTTGGCGCGCACCGCCGGTGTCGATGTGGTTGTGACCGATCATCACGAACTGTCCGGTGCACCGGCACCGGCGGTTGCAGTGGTAAATCCGAAATGTGCCGGCGATCATCCGGCAAAAATTCTTGCCGGCGTCGGCGTTACCTTCAAGCTGTGCCATGCCATTCTGAAAACCGGCCGCGCAAGGGGGTGCACCCTGTGTGCGGCGGTGGATTTGAGGAAATATCTTGATTTTGTCGCTGTCGCCACTGTGACCGATATGGTTCCGCTGATTGATGAAAATCGCACACTTGTTCGCGCCGGTTTTCAAATGCTTGAGAACTCGCACTGGGCCGGCTGGAATGCATTAAAAAAGCTCGCTGGCGTCGATGGTGCGGTGCAATGCTGGCACGCCGGCTTTGCGCTTGGCCCGCGTATTAATGCCGCCGGGCGCACCGGCAGCGCCGCCGCCGCACTGGAACTGCTGCTCACAGATCTGCCGGCGCGTGCCGAAGAACTCGCTGCGCAGCTGGATGCTGCCAACCGTGAACGGCAGGAAATTGAGCGTGGCATCGTAGATGAGGCTGTGGCTGAAATTGATGCGTATTTTGATAAAACAAAACATTACGGACTCGTCATCGCACGTTCCGGCTGGCATCCCGGAGTTATCGGTATTGTCGCATCGCGGCTCGTTGCACGCTACCACCGGCCGGTCGCCGTGATCGGCATGGACGGCAACAGCGGTCGCGGTTCGTGCCGCAGTATCGACGCGTTTAATGTGCTCGAAGGGCTTGGTGCGTGCGCCGATTTATTGAAACAGTACGGTGGACATTCCATGGCTGCCGGTCTGGAAGTGCAGGCGGAAAACCTTGATGCATTTAAAATCCGGTTTAATGCAGCTGCCGCCGCACAACTGCAGAATATCGATTTACAGCCGGTGATTGAAATCAACAGCACCGTTTCACTGGCCGATATTTCGCCGGCGATGCTCGACGGCGTAAAACGTTCCGGTCCGTTCGGTCAGGACAACCGGGAGCCGGTCTGGGCGGTGTTCGGTGTTACGGCAGAGGACTGCCGGATTCTACAAGACAAGCATCTGAAGCTCACGTTGTCCGACGGCATAGAAATGCGCGACGCAATCGGTTTCAACCTTGCTGAAAAACTGCCTGCCGGTAACATTGACGTTGCTTTCACCCTGCAGGAAAATGTCTGGAACGGCCGCACGACGCTGCAACTGCATATTAAGGATATACGCACCGCAGCGCGGAGTGATACGCTTTAAAAGCAAAGAACCCCGGGGAGGGCGGTGTGTTGATCAGTCAGGCCTGACTGATCAATTAAAAATCGGCGCAAAATACTCGCAGTGCAAATTATTCTTTTAAAGAACTTTCCTGTACGATATCATTGCAGGTATGAAAACACTACTGCTGGTATTTTTTTTCATCTCTCTCAGAATTTTTGCCGCACCGCCGGAAGTTGAACAGCACGCGGCGGCACTGCGAACCATTTTGAAACAGGCGGACGAAGCTTATTACAATCAGCACCGCTCCATTATGAGCGATGAAGCATACGATTCGCTGCGCGCGCAGTTTGATTCTCTGCTTGCCGGCTGGCCGGAACTTTCCGGTGAGCATCCCGTTGGTGCCCCGGTTGGGAAAACCGGCCGGTATATCGAGCACACCGCGCCGGTACTCGGGTTACAGAAAATTTATTCAGATGCGGAGCTCGAGCAGTTTATCCGGCGAACCGGAGATACATCGTATTGCATTGAGCCGAAAATCGACGGGCTGACGGTTGTATTGCATTACCGCAACGGATTTCTTGTACAGGCGGCTACACGCGGCGACGGGGAAACCGGGTGTGATGTTACTGCCGCAATGCTTGCGTCCGGTGCTGTTCCGGCAAAACTGAATAAAATAGAGGCAAACTCACCGCTGCGTTTACAGTTGAGCGGATACGGCAAAGATACCGCATCTACATTGATCGTCCGCGGCGAAGCGTTTTTCACTGCGCCGGAATTTGAAAAACTTGGATTAAAACATCCGCGCAATGCGGCATCCGGCACTCTCATGCTCACCGACTTCGCTGAAATCGCCCGCCGGAATTTATCGGTGCAAATATTTGAACTGCTGGCCGCCGATGAACTGCCGGACACGCATTCCGGCGCCATTCATTTAATCCGCGCCGCTGGACTTCCGGCGATTGACAGCGTTGAAGTTCCGGTCGCGGATGTTATAGCCGCAGTTGAAAAAATGAATTGCCGACGAGCTGAACTGCCGTTCGAAACGGACGGTATCGTTGTTAAAATGAACACCTTAAATGCCGCCAAAACACTCGGTTCTACTGCACAGCATCCTCGCAGCGCTGTAGCGCGGAAGTATAAAACTGCACCGGTTACTGCAAAGTTGCTGGCGGTGGAATGGTCGCGCAGTAAAACCGGCAGACTCATACCGGTTGCAGTTTTTGAGCCGGTGGAAATTTCCGGTGCCACCATTCGGCGCGCTTCGCTTTATAATGTAGAACATTTGCGTGCAATGGATTTAAAAATCGGTGATATCATCACCGTTATTCGTTCCGGCGGCGCTGTTCCCGAAATCACCGGTGTTCTGAAAGAGCACCGCACCGGCACGGAAAAAGAAATCCCAATAGAACCGCAACAAACATTGATGGATTGATAAGCCGGTGCAAATTCAAAAACACATAATGTATCTTGCTGTTGCGCCTCTTTTGGTGAGCCCGATGTCCTCTGATTGCCGCCTTTGGCGCCAGCGCCATGCGGACAAACCTTAAGATGACCGGCATTGATCATTAACCATTCATAATCCGGCTCAACGATTAGAGTTTCCAGTAGTTTTTCCCATAAACCTCTATTGCGCCAGCGGTGGAATCTGCGATGCGTGTTCTTCCGGTCTGCGAA
Source organism: Kiritimatiellales bacterium (assembly GCA_041656295.1). NCBI lineage: Bacteria > Pseudomonadati > Kiritimatiellota > Kiritimatiellia > Kiritimatiellales > Kiritimatiellales bacterium. Next base: position 16,257 of record JBBADV010000002.1, read on the forward strand.
ATCCGGCGGCAGATCCTGCCAGGGCGTACCTGTGCGTAAAATCCAGAAAACAGCGTTGATAAACCGCCGGTTATCGTGGCTTTACCGCTTCGGCTGCCGGCTCTGCCGGGCAGCAGCGGCTCAAGCAGATCCCAGTCTCATCTGAAATGTCGTACCATCGATGTGAAGGAAGAGAGTTTTGTTTTATGCACCGATTTTATTGAAATCATTTTTCTATATCATCATAACTTGTGACGACACACTCTAGAAACGATTCTGAAACGGGCGAATGACGCTGTCATAATCCATGTGGAAATGAGTACAAAAAAAGCCGTCCCGAAGGACGGCTTTTTAAATTTTCGGTGTGAAAATTTATTTCGCCAGTTTACGCAGTGCGTTTGCGGCACGGCGTTTGCGGCGGATGGCGGTATTTTTTTTGATGACACCGCGTTTGACCGCTTTATCCAGCGTGGATGCGTAGCTGCTGACCGCTGCGGCGGCAGTTTCGGCAGAACCGGCGGCAAGCGCTTCGCGCGATTTACGGCGGGAGGTTTTCACTTTCGTTTTTACCGCGAGATTGCCTTCACGCCGTTTTTCGGATGAACGCATTCTTTTTTTGGCACTTTTAATATTCGGCATAATTTAAACCTTGATTACGAATTAGTATAGTTGGCGATACGCAGATCACGAGCGGCGCGGGAGCGGGCGCGTGCCTGTTTTTTACGACGTTTGTCGCCCGGCTTCTCAAAGTGCCGGCGTCCGCGCATTTCTTTCAGAATACCTTCGCGGTCAAGCAGCTTTTTCAGGCGGCGGAGTCCTTTTTCTACCGGTTCTCCACGGCGTAATTTTACTTCACATGTTGTACTGGCCATATTTTTAACACCCCCTTCAAGGGCTTATTTCTCAATAAAAGAGCAAAAACCTATGCAATCGCCGGTGGTTTGTCAAAGGCAAAAAATGTGAATAAATTTTAATCCTGCATGAACGCTGGCAGATATGAATAAAACTTAAACCCTTGATTCCGGTTAATTATGCGCGCCGCCTATTTCACGTCAGCAGTGTTTCGTCCTCCGGCTTATGCTCCCGGCGAAGTTTTTCCGGCGGCCAGCGCCGGCCTGCCAGCAGGAGTGAACTGGCGAAGATAGCCAGCATCCACAGTCCGCCGAACAGAATAATGGAAAGCCACGGATAATTTTCGTAGGTCTGCCGGAGATCGGTGATGACGGTTTGCAAGAAGATAACAGACAGGATCACCGGCGTGAGCCAGCGTATTGCAAAATCCCAGATGCGCGGCAGATGTGTGCCGCCGAGCGTGTTGACGTATGCGCGTGCAACGCGCGCTTTCATGATCCAGCCGACCAGAATGCACTGAATAATGCCGCCGAGAATTAATCCGTAATTGGTGATAAAATGATCCACGATGTCGAGAATCATCAGTCCGGCGCGCGTGGTGAAAATGGTGCTGCCAAAGAGTCCGGCGATGCAAAGTCCGGTCACGGCCTTTCGGCGCGGAATATTAAATTTGTCCATCAGCGCACAGGCAGTGGCTTCGAGCAGGGAAATCGCTGAAGAAATTCCGGCGACGATCAGCACAACAAAAAACATGATTCCAAATGCGACGCGTCCAAAGGGAAGCTGGTTGATAGCTTCGGGATACACAACGAATGCGAGCTGCGGCCCGCCCTTGATCACGCTGCTGAAATCAACGCCCTTGGTGTGCGCCATGAAACCGACGATGCCGAAAACAGCAAAACCGGCAATGAACGAGTAGATGCAGTCGGTGCAGCACGTCCACAGCGCGTTGCCGGGGATATCAGTTTTCTGCGGCAGATAGCTGGAATATGTAATCATGATGCCGAAGCCGAGCGAGAGCGTGAAAAAAATCTGCCCGTACGCCGCACTCCACACCTTCCACGCCGCCGGATTGGCAAACACATTAATTTTATCCCAGTCCGGCGTAAGATAGTTATTCACTACACCCGCCCAGGCACCCTCCAGGTTCAGCGTCCAGCCGACAAGCCCCAGTGTTAAGATGAAAAGCAGCGGCATAAATAATAAGCACGCTTTTTCGATGCCGCGATTAATTTTGCGATAGCAGATGACCCACACGAGACCCCAGCCGCCGATGGTGGCAAAAAACACCGGCCAGCGGATTCCGCCGAGAACGAGCGGTGAGCCGGTGATTTGCAGAAAGCTGCTGAAAAAATAGGTTTGCGTATCCGCACCCCACGCCAGTGAGAACGAGGAAAAAAGGTAATTAATGCACCAGCCGAGTACGGCGGCGTAATAAACGGTTATTCCAAAAAATGCCGCCAGCGGCATCCACCATCCAATGAATTCAAGTTTCGGCGCCACGCGTACAAATGCCAGCGGTGACGATGCTTTTTCGCGGTGTCCCAGTACATATTCAAGAATCATCAGCGGAATGCCGGCGGTGACGAGCGCAATAAAATAGGGCACCAGAAACGCGCCGCCGCCGTGTTCAAATGCCATATAGCTGAAGCGCCAGATATTTCCCAGCCCGACTGCCGAGCCGATGGCCGCCATTAAAAACCCGATCTTACTTCCCCAGAGGCTCCGTTTTTCCGCCATGCGCGCTCCCTGCAGGTGTGTGTTTATGCGGCCGCATACACTTTAATGAGCCTGATAAGCTCATCTACGTAGATGAAACTTTATGCCGGAACGAAATACGTCCCTTCGTTAAATCATAAGGAGAGATTTCAACCGTTACGCGGTCGCCGGTGGCAATGCGGATAAAATTCTTACGCATTTTCCCGGAAATATGTGCCAGAACCGTATGGCCGTTTTCGAGCTTCACATTATACATTGTAGCCGGCAGAACTTTTTCCACCACGCCTTCAACTTCAATTACATCATCTTTCGCCATGCTGTCTCCTCAAATCCCGATGATGCTACACTCCTGTTTTTTCATTGCAAGAATGGAATGAACACGGACGATATGAAAAATTATGGGTTATTACGGAATAGTGTCTTGGGGATTGAAAAAAGAGCCGGTTATCGTTTTTTCAAATAGTTATACAATTATAAAGGCCCCGGAACAGCTTCAGTGATGAAAAAATATCTGTGCCATATCTATCGGTTTGCGCCGGATAGAGGTCTGGCACGCCGGCCTTTGCATTATGGACTGATAAAACCGAAGCCGGCGAAGTCAGCTGTCTGGCCAAAAGCATCCGGCGGCATCTTGAAGGCATCCCGGCGATTAGAAGTACGGACATCTGAGCCACATGCATCGCCGGTTGGCTGACGCGACAGACGCACGGGTACCGCAACGAAATCTGTATGCATCTAAAAATCTGCGACCGGCCCAACACCTCTCTACTCAAAAGAGGCTTTGAGACACTCTTCCGTGATGAAGCGATTTTTCCATTGCTGCAGTGATCGTCGCCGGTGCTGAAAACAGCAGCCTTTCGGATGTCTGCAAAATTTCGGCGCCGGCAAATCAGCATTCCGATGCTCGGCAGGAACGATTCGCTCAACATGTTCGTTTCCACCCAATTCCGCAGTATGAAGCTGTCCGCCAGCGGCTGAAAATTTAATTAAGAAAATAAAACTGGTACGCCGCTCCTATACACTTTTTTAATTGCTTGCGGGGCGGAGCAGTCTGGTAGCTCGTCAGGTTCATAACCTGAAGGCCCTGAGTTCAAACTCCAGTCCCGCTAGCAGCTTTCAATCGTCGTTTTTTTGTATACAGGAATTGATATCTGGAGCGGGAGACGGGATTCAGATAAATGCTCCAAACTCTAATTAACATAATAAATTAACTATAAACGATTTACTATTGTTTTCTTCTAATTGATACAGGTATTTTCCTCCTGTAATTTTGTAGCAAAACATAAGACACCTTGTAGCACAATTCAAGTTGCAAAAATAAACAACGAAAAATCACAGACACTGTTAATAATTACGACTACAGCGAGAAGCTGAAACACAAAGCTTGGGCGCCAGATCAACAGGGGGAAAGATTAATAGTCTTTTTTAATAAAATGTATGCTCTCAAACTTAGGGTAGGGTTTGAATTGCAGGATGTTTTCTCCAATAAAAGGCATCGATGCAAATGTCCCGTCAGGTTCTTTTAGCGCGTCGATTGCCCTGCGATAGTCGTGAGGCTCTTCCGTTTTAAGCCGTACAAACATAACGGTGTCAACAAACGTGTAAAATGTAATTTTATCATCGTCTTCCTGGCGAGTCGGCTGTTCTCCAAAATGTTTTTTATAGATTTGTATCAGGATATTTATGCTGAAAAATCCTTTTCGTTTAGACACCTCTTTTATTGTCGGCCAGGCATCGACGATTTGTGTGTGCGTTTGCCGGCAGGCTTCCGGCAGATGTGCGAGTGCATCTGAAAGATCATTGGGGTCCATGGCAGTAAAATCCTGAAGCCAGTCAAAGAGAAACCCGCGTTCATACGCAGTCAGCTTCTGCCAGAGCGATGCAATATTATTCAGGCGGGTTTTTGATTCACGCGCTTCACCTGCTGCCGGATATTTAGGACTGATTTTTTCCGGTTCCTTGTCCGTTTGCGTATTCAACTGCGGTGTAAGATCTCCCCATCGTTCTCGCAGATCGAGAATTAACGAATCAAGTTTAGCCGGCGATAGAGCATTGGAAAAAAATGATTCGGATAATTCTTTGCGCAGATCCTGTTCTTCCTGATCTGTCATTCTCGGGGAGGGGATACGTTTTATCCACGCAAGTGCCCGGCGGAACGCTACGCGCGGGCCGGTAAACCCAGGTCTGGGATCAGAATGTTCATAAGCAAAAGTTAATAATTCGTCCAGATGCCGTGCATCCTGATCGTTCAACAGAGGAAAAAATATCCAACTGTACTCAGCAACTTCTTTAGCTGATGCACAGTTTTGTTCCGGCGAAGTTCCCAGTTCTTTTATAATGCGCAGAAAATCTCTTATATCGGAAAACCTCTGAGGATTTGATTTCTGTGTCTGTTCTTCGCTCATAGATTTAATATTCCCGTCTAATAAATCCAGGTCAGTGGTCATTGGGTTTCTGCGTCAAAAACATCAAATTATTTTGAAGCTGCATATCTCAGACTGTCGATAATTTGCCCCCGTCTAACAAGCTAAAAGCGACATATGCTTCTGCCGAATTAATAACATAAGCCCGTCCAGTACGGGCTTGGACATGACGCCGGAATATTCCGCCATGCCGTCCTTAACGCCCGTTGTACAGTTGTCATAAAAAAATGATTGGTGAGTGAATCTCAAGCAATCGGTGCCCTTTGACAACTGAATAGTTTGAACTGCGAATGAAGCGCTGCGACAGCGCTTTTAACAGCGTTTTCAAAAAGAACGGAGGCGATAGGCATGTAGAAAAAATGAATACAAATTACTAACGATGTAATTCCGGTGAGTGCTGGGCATCGATGAAATTAAAGCCGAGACAAGGGGTTATTTTCCGGCAAGTGCTGGAGCACCATTGCAAATGGCAAAATTTAATCTTCGCGTAATATGCGAAGGGAAAGGCGTAAAGCGATGAAAAAAGCAACCACGACCAAATTAAAAAAGACTGCCCCAAAAAAGGGTGTCAGCAAATGCGCAGTTAAAAAAACTGCACCTGTCCGCAGGAAGAAGAAAGCGATCCTGCCGCCGCCAATGATTACGATGATCGGCGACCGGCTAAGTAAGATTATAATCACCGGCAACGCCCTTCCGGCTGTTACCGGGTTTCTTGCGTACGTCAGCAGGTTCGGCAGTGCCGAGGTAACCTCTGATGACGGCGGAAATTTTCGGGTACATTACGATGATCCGGAAATCCATGCTGCAATTATGGAAATAAACGACGACGAAGGCCGGTTTCCTGCCGAAGATAAAGTCTGGACGTCAGATGAAAAAGACCTCCTTGCTGAGCTGTTCTTCGGCGAATGTTCGATAAACGATATGATGGAAGAGCTCTCCCGTCCGTTTGACGACATTTTAGAAACGTTAGCGGCGGCCGGGCTGATCACGGATGAAGAATTCGAGGAAGCGGATCTGGAAACGACCATTAACGATACGGAAATGGCCGGGGAGGAGCGCGAAATAATCGAATGCGATCTTTCCATTCCGCAAGAACTCTTACTCCGTAACGCTGCCTAACCACACATCCCCCTCCGGCTTCGGAGGGGGAACCTTTTAGAAATACAAGAAATGAATATCAGACTCGAAAATATACCTAATTCCTTAAAAGGGCAGCTGAACTGGATTCGGTTCCGGCTGTCCTGGAATGAGGAGAAAATGAAATATGGAAAAGATCCGTTTCAAGTGGCGGTAAACAGACGCGCAAAATCTAATGACGCTGCAACCTGCGCTGGATGCGTTAGCGGCCATGAAGCCCGCCGTACCGGCAGTGCGGCCGATCCAGAGAAAAGTGATGGCCCGCTCCAGCACACAAATTGACTCCTTGCGAGCAGCACTCAACATGCTTGATTCCAGCGTCTACGACACCTGGTTCGATTTGGGATTGCTCTTAAACGCTGGGGGCTGGAAAATAACCTAGACGAGGTGGCATGGGGCTTGTTCGATGAATGGTCGCGCAAAACTCGTACTGGAAACTATCACCCAGATTCCAACCGCGAACAATGGGAAAGTTGGGACACCGAAAGCTGTGGGGAGCCTGTAACCATCGCTTCAATTTACGATGCCGCCCGGCAGATGGGCTTTGACATGCGCCGCGTCTCCAGTGCCGCTAACGGGCAGAATGGAGGGCGTTCTCGTGCTCCAGACCATGCGGAGGTCGCTGCAGCATTATGGATGGAACTTTGTGATGGCGGGGGATGCTCTTCCCGGCTTTTACAGACGGCAGGCGCCTGGTGGGAATACTCGGACGAAGGCTGGAAGCAAAAAACGCTTACGGACATCAAGCAGATTGTGACCACCATGATGCAAGGCCGGAAAGAATTCTGCCCATACTGCAGCACGTCGTACGTTAATTCGGTACTGATGCATCTCGGCGCGTTCACCTACTGTGGAACACAGGCTCCGGTGGGGAGCTGGATTAGTGACAGGACTGTTGAATCGGCGGACAACTGGATCGCTTTCAGCGATGGAAGTGTCGTCAATGTGATGCAATTAGCGTTAATGGTATTGCGCCAGCAGCGGGGAGGCACAGAAACATTATATCGGAAAAAGAGCCCCGCATTCTTTTCAAAAAACTTCGCCGCCTATCCGTTCATTCCTAACGGGCAATGCCCTAAATTTCAACGGTACCTAGACCGGATAATGCCGGATCCAGAAAATCAGCGGATGCTGCAACAACTGGCTGGATTGGCACTGTCAGATATTACGCATTTTGAAAAGATGTGGTTTTTGACTGGAGGAGGAGCCAACGGAAAAAGTGTCTTCGCTGATATCCTGGCTCATTTAGTCGGCGTACAAAATGTCTGCAATCTGGATATTAAACAGATGGGCGAGCGTTATCTCGGCTGGCCCCTGACTGAAAACAAGCTGAATATCTCAAATGACCTAACGGCGGTTGATGCTTCGCACATGGCGAAGGTAGAAGGATTCTTGAAACAGATAGTCAGTGGACAGCGACTCAATGTGGAGAGGAAATTTCATGATACAACGACGAAGAAATGTACAGCTCGGCTGATTTTTGTGACCAACAGCCTGCCGGCATTTAGCGATCAATCCAATGCTATCTTCCGCAGGACGGTCATCATTCCGTTCCTGGAAAACATTCCCCCGGAAGAACAGGACCAGGCCTTGACCCAGCGGATTGTTGGATCGGAGCTCCCAGGAGTCTTCACTTGGGCCATCCGGGGATTAGCGGATGTGCTGGGACGTAGTTGTGTATTTGAGTCTGCAGCTTCTCTGGCGACCAAGGAAAGGCATTTTGCTTCATGCAATTTGGAAAAAACCTTTCTTAATACATATTACCAGCAAAATCATACCGGGTTTATTTCAAGCCAAAGGCTGCATGAACAATACCAGCATTGGTGCGAGCAGAATGATTGTAATCCTGTTGGAGTAACTGCCTTCAAAAAGATTGTTGAGACTGTATTCCCATTTGTAACGGATGGACAACGGACGGTTGAAGGAATACGGCAACGAGGATTTGTTGGGATCAGCAGGAAAAGTCAGGAAGAGGAGGTCCGAATTGAACGTGAAGCTATTGGAGTGGAACTTATGGGGTAGGATAAAAAAACTAAGTGCACAGACTGCACAGCATATAATTTCCCCTTATAGGAAACCTAACTTATTAAGTATATATAATCTAGATTCTTATAAAAATAGGTTTTCTATTACTAGAAATAGAGAGCTGTGCATGCTGTGCACTCCCTGTTCCAGATAAATGGAACAGCTTCCGACCGGACGGTCAACTGGCTGACAGTCCCTTTGAAGTAACCAAATTTAAGAAAGGTTAATAATGAATAATTTAGTAGATGCAGACAAAAGACAACAAACCCGGCATGACCAAAGATATATTGCCGAGCCAACATCCCTGTATGTATTCGTTCTCAATTCTGAACCAGCGGCAGCAGATCTGTTTAAAGATCTCTTTCACCGCCTGGTAAATGCCGGAGCTGCTGGCTCACGAGAAAATGGATATGAATGCTTACTCAGGATACTTAACACATGTAATACGCATAGTTATGATTTTAAAAAGGTTTTTAAACCGGATGATCCTAACGCCTGGGCTTATCTGGATCTTGAAGGGTCAAGCGAGTCTATGCTCAAATTCAGATTAGCAGATACGCTAAATGAAATGATCACCACTCAAATATCCTGTTTCTGTGAGGCAAACGATCCGTTTGATGATGAAAAATGCAGGTACAGCTTAGAGATCCATCTCGGCCATTATACTATTTATCCTGGCAATCGCTATCATTGCGAGATTTCTAAATATGGAGAAGGAGGTGGATATAATTCAGCAGAAACAGATGCTGCTGTGATAAAAGACGGGGTACTTGATGAAGATCTCTGCCGGGCTTTTTTCCCTGAATATTTGACTGCCAAGTACGAGGAAGGAAAAAACAGGCCGAAACCTGAACCTGAGTATCTTGTTTCCCAGGAAATTACATTCACCTCGCCCATATCATTGTTCGTGGCCGTTTATAATAATGTTACGACAATCGAAGAACATGGCTGTGAGGTTTTGTTTGAAAAGCTCCTGGAATCTGGTGCTGCAATCTATCGTGAGCTGCAAACAGCATTATGGGCGCAGAATACATATAATGAAGCCTGTTATGTTCCATACCCGAAGGAACTTGATTTAAGGGAGTTCGCCCGGTCGTTTTCCTTCTATCTTGATGAAGAAGGATCAACAAGTTCCATTTTGAAGTTTGTTACGTTAGAACCCAACTTTGCGGAGATCTTGGCAGGCATTTACAGTTTCATGTCGAAATACGATCCAGATATAACTCTCTGTTATTGTTTTTCCGATAGGGACTATGATCTTGCCGGATATGGAGCCGTTAGTTTTGGAGAAATCGTGGAGCATTTGGTCAGTCCAAAAGATGGAAATGATAACCCTGCTGATAACACGGCAGAATCAAAGGACGCAAATGGTGAATCGGATGATCCAATTCCTGTTTATAAGCATGAAATCAACACTCCAGAGTTATTATGTGAACGATTAATGGGAGATGTTGTATTTGTAGTTGATATGCTGGACTCGGCCTACAACTCGCCTGATCCGGATTGTAAAGAGTACCTTTATTCACCAGTATAGTTTAACGTATTCTAAATACGGCATATAAAATCCAGCCCCGGTGAAGATTTCTTTGCCGGGGCTTTTATTTAATCAACTTACTTCCAGCTCCATTTATCTCCCGAGAGAAGTATGGTTTTATATGAATTCCCTTAAAACAGACCTCTCCATCAAGCCGCTTACCAGCGCTTTTAGGCCGAGTTTTGATTGAGGCTTTGATGAATCCATGCCGGGGTGCAGGCCATTTCAGCTAAACATAGATCTTCCAGCGGCATTAAGATCGAGATTTATGATACAATGAACCAGGTTTGTTTGCACGACTTCGAGGCATTTTCCGGCTTTGATTGCACGACTTCATGACATTTCCCGGCCTGATCCAAGGAAGCGAGTACGCCTTAAATCCTGCAAATTCAGCGGAATAATAAGTGTAGGAGGCGGTTAGACGTCATAACTGCCATTTTGGTCAATCCATAACAGAAAGGAGATCATATGCACAAGTTGCGTGCTGCGTATTCAAAGAAGGTTCCGCTGAATGAAAAATACAGTACAGAATCCTTCTCAGCTTCCATTGAACGGGAGCTGCCGGAAAACCTCGGACAGAATGAATTGATGGAAGAATTCCATTCGTCATTTGAGCTGACACAATCGACCGTAGAAGGCCAGATTGCAGCGAAGAAGGCGTTGGCTTCACCCAGCCAGAAAAAGGGCTCAGAAGCCCGTTCTGAAGCTCCTGCGAAGATAACCAACAAGCAGGTCAATTTCATACTGCGTCTTGGTAAAAAACAGGGAAAAGTTCTGGCGGATCTCAACCAGGTTGCAACTGAGAAATTCCATGTCAAATCCATCTACGAGCTGACCCGCAAAAATGCCAGCGCGATGGTGGAAGAACTCCAGTTGGCCGCTTAATAATCAAATCAGCCCTCATTGCCGTACAGATAGGATAATCCCTGTTCTGTGCGGCTTTTTTATTTCCAGAAACTATAAGGAGAAAAATATGCCAAATCATGTACAAACAGTAATCAGGTCGGACGACGAGGGTGCTATGAAAGCCTTTCGCAAACTCATGGTTGATGATGACGGAGACGTTGATTTCAACCGGGTCATTCCAATGCCTCAGGAACTTTATGATATCTATGCCGGCTCATGTGTTATTGACGGAGTCAGATACAGCCGATGGCGAGAAATTGATGACCAGCGTGTTCCCGTCTCAGTAGAGGAGCTTTTGGATCTCACGGATAAATACGGAGTAACATTCTCGAACGACTGGGGAAATGAACACTGGAACACGAAGTGGAATGCGTATGACTGCTATGCCGATGACTATGTTGCTGAATTTAGCACAGCCTGGGCGCATCCCGATCCGGTCATTGTGGAAATGAGCCGGAAACTCCCGATGTACAAATTCCATGTCCGTTATGCCGATGAAAACATCGGTTGCAATACGGGTGATTACATCATTCTGAACGGTGAGATTATCTTTGGGTTTGCGTGTTTGCCGGAAGAATCTCCGGCGGCATGGGAAACCGCCTTGGATATCTGGGGCTGTCAGGAATATTACGTTCGTCAACCGGACGGAACATATCAGGTTAAGGATACCTCTCTGGCCGCATAGCCCGTTCAAAACTTATCTCACCCGGAGTGAATCAACGCTCCGGGTTTTTCATTTACAGGAGAAATTATGAATCTACGCGAATTAAGAAAACGTCCGCATTTATCCAACTCGCAAATCAACCAGCTGCTGAATGTCTGCTCGCTTCAATATTACTTTGAGCGCGTTGCGCGGATACCCAGAGCATTTAACAGTGCTTCATTGGTTTTTGGAGATTGCGTACACCGGACATTGAAAACTGTTTTTCTGGGACTGAAGGCCGGAAGGATACCCAGCATCGAACGCTATGAACGGATGTTCTCAAGACTGTGGGAGCTGACAAACCGGGATAAAGAAATCAAGTTTCCGGAAACGGAAGATATCCAGTCACTGGATGTCAAAGGCCGGAATATGGTACGTTGCTTTTTGGAGCACATTGATCCGGCAGACAAGGTACAGGCTGTCAGCGAGCCGTTTTGCGTGCCGGTACATGCTCCGGATGGCTCTTACATTGAACTTCCGCTGATCGGCGAGTTTGATGCTGTCATTAAGCGTAACGGCCAGCCGGTGATCGTGGATTGGAAGACTGCTGCGCGGAAGTGGAGCAAAGGCGATGCGGATAAGAAGTTTCAGGCGAGCGTTTACAGTTATGCCTGGCATCAACTCTATAGTGTTCGTCCGGAGATCCGTTTCGATGTCGTTACCAAAACCAAGGTTCCCGGCTATGAGCAGCATCCGACCTACCGGACAGAAGATGATGAACGCCGGATGGCGCTGCTGATTGCCAGAGCCCAGCAGATGATCCGGCATCAGGTGTATTATCCGGCAGAAACCGGATTCTACTGCAAAGACTGTCCGTATGCCAGCGACTGCAAGGCCTGGCACCAACAACCGGCATTGGCTAAGGCGGCTTAATCACATGGGCGCTCCATTGCGGAGCGCTCCTTTTCTTTGTCATTAACAATCATGTATTCTACTCTGCAAATATTCATCGTATTTTTCTTTTGCCTCTTCTGCCATAGCAAAAGTGCCTGGGAAAAACTTCGTTTTTAATGGAGGCCAATCATAACCATATTTTTCGAGCTCCTCGCCGATAACAGCTGATATGCCTTGTCCCAAGTTAAATTCAGACATAGGTAAAAAACAGCCAACGGGCTTCACTGTTACATGTCCTTGCAATTCCATACCAATGCATGCCATTCCCCAAAGATACTCGAATCGGTGAAAACAATTTTTATAAGCACCATCCCCTGGCAAGTAATCTTTTAAAAAAGGTTTCATATATTCAAATATATGCCAACTGGTTGCCGTATACGTTTTGCCAAACATTATAATAGCTTCGGTTTTGTCTATTACTTGCATGGGAGTTGCTTCTAAAAAAACGGATACGTTCCAGAGGTATCACGTATCTCTAGAGAATCAAAAATAGTTTTGAGTAAGGAATAATTTCCATCTGCGATGGCAGATAATGATGCTCCATAAAAAAGCAATAATGCCGGATATTTTTGTAAGTTAGAATATACACGAGACCGATAAGGATCTGCTAAACTTATAAGCTGTTGTATTGCTCGAATAAAATGCTTGATGCGCTCGTCTTTACACCAGAAAAACCCTTCAATAATTAAAGACAGCAATAAATCACATTCCTTTTCATACATTTGAATCCGTTGTTTAATGGTTGTCAGATTACTATTGCTGATATTTGCGTAAACACGCTCAGTTTCTTTATAAAGCAATTCTTTTAACGCAATTTCAGAGGAAGGATTCATGAGGTAACGTTTTATTTGAGCAATTGCGATGTTCTTAGATATAGGATGCCGTGCGTTTGAGTCGGAGAGCGCTTGAACTTTATCCCGAACCGATTCAAAAAAGATATCAGCATCTTGTATGCGGATGATTTTTGCATCCCGACACGTTGCCAGTTTACTGGCAGTATCTGTCAACGCACCTCTAGCAGTCCAAAATGCTGAGAATCGCCGATTCGAGCATCGTTCAATTGCAGCACGCAAAGCATGATCCCAATCCCCAGACCATCCGCAAACAATCAGCCCATATTCATCAAGAATCCGATCAAGCCACTTATTGGTTTCTGAATCATATTCAGATAACTCGGTGTCAGTGTTTTTCATCCAAGAATTCAGATAATCACCATGCAATTTGATAACAGTTACATCTGAATGTACTAAGGGGACTGCCCCTGCTAGTTGATCTGGCGAACTCAATACTGTGGGAGTGATTCCTACTTTTGCTAATGCTGATTCTATCAATCGATCGAAATTTGTTGTGATGATTACCTTAATGAATCCATCTTTCACAAGCTGGGCAATCGCATCATGTGCTTTAGTAGGAAGTTTTAATCCCTGTTCATGTTCCTCATCGGTAGGTTCAAAGTGTTTCTTTAAAAAGTTCCGACGTTCCTCAGGTGTCCCATTCAAATGTTCAATGATATTACTATAGGTTGCGGATTGGCCATATTTTTCCAGAAACCACTTTTCTGGATCTGAAGGAGCCTCTTCTCCTTCTAGCCCCGCAACCTTTTTAATCAAATCCGGCATGATTTCATACCCTGTCGGGATACCTGCGGCCCGGGATACGCCAGAGCCGAGCAAAAAAGCATAGACGCCTTTATTTTCATAAAGGGAGAAAGCCAGCGTTGTCATCGGATCAATCATACGAACCATCCTTTCCTAACATCATTTTCCCCACGAGGGTTTAGTTATCAAATCACCGCCATTAAACAAACCATCCGCATTAAATACAACAAGGAGATATTATGAATACAATAGCACTTATTGAGCGGCACACCGTCCATGAAATGGTGGTCGCCTACCACGAAGCAGCAAAGGAGATTAAACAGGCATACAAACTGCAGGGAGCGGCAAGAAACCGGCTGTCCAGTGCTTTCGGTGCCAGCTATTATTTCCATGTATTTTCAGATAAATCAAACCGCTACACCGTTGACGAATTGGTAGCTGATGTTCTGTCCAACATCAAAAAAGGAGCATGGCGTGTCGTCGTCGGACGCCTTGGTATCCGGAATCTGATGTGTACCAAACAGTCCAAAGAACTCGATGAGCAGCTGGAAAGCGGAAAAGGTCTGCCGGATATTACCGATGAAGCCATCTTTGGATTTCTTGAGCAACTGCACTCGCAGATTGGGCAGTTAGCAAAAGATTCCATCATGGAGTGTTTTGATATGCTGCGTCCTCGCCGGATTACTCACAAAACCAACGAGAAGAATGCCAGGTGGGAACTCGGCCCGAAAATCATTCTGAAATACTGGGTGGAACCCAATTGGTCGAAAGGATTTCAAATCCGGCATCACTATTGCCAATGCGCTCGCGTTCTATGCAATGCGTTTTCACTGTTGGACAGTAAAGGCGTGGTTAAATCCTACGGCGGAGATCTGACGGATGCCGTTAGTACAACACGCCAGATCGGAGTCAACAGCGGTGAAACAGAATATTTCAAATTCAAGTGTTACAAGAACGGCAATCTTCATCTGGAATTCAAACGGATGGATCTGGTTGCCAAACTCAACGAGATCGGCGGAGCCGGAATGCTGAAAACCGGCAGTTGAGTTTTTGGAATGCATTCCAAAGTTTTTTCAAAGCGGAAGTCCACACCGGGCTTCCGTTTTTTCATTTTAAATCAGGGAGGAACCCATTGTTTATCGAACTAAAAACAGAATTGATGGCGAAAGAAGAGCCGGGCGGTGAAGAAATTGCCGACCCCGAAGCGGTGGAGCCAGTGGTTGCAGATATGCGCCTTTTGGCACAGGAGGCTTTTGTTGTACTGACTCTCAACGTCAAACATCAGCTTATCCGTCGTCATCTGGTCACGCTCGGAATTCTGGATAAGGTGCAGATCCATGCCCGGGAGGTTTTCCGCCCAGCCATTCTGGATAATGCACACCATATCATTCTGGTGCATAACCATCCATCCGGAGATCCGGAGCGCCATCATCAACAGACCGAAAGGCCACGCTGGAATTAATGAACGCCGGCAGGCACCTCGGTATTCCGGTCATAGATCATTTGATCGTCGGCAACGGCCCGCTTTATTCCATGCGGCGGGCGGGACTCATTCATTTTGAACCAACAACAGAAAGGAGCACATTATGTTCGGAAGAAATATAATCGAACTGTCCAGTAAAACACACAAACAGGATTTTCAACGCTTACGGGCGGTGGTGTCCTGCGTATCCACTGACATAAAACGCATGGAACTCAACTGCGTTCATGTCACCAAAGAAGAAAACGGTATTTTGGTTACAGCAGTTGACGGGGTGCGATTGCGATCCGACCGGTTCCTGCTGAAAACCTCACCGGGAGCGTACGGTGTTAAAATTAATAACACCCAGCGTATCGTACTGGTGAAGCTCAGCGGTAAAGTAAAGTGTCCGGAGTGGCGCAGAGTTGTTCCGTCCACGGAGAAAGCGGATGCATATGCCATCGAAGGTATAGGCAAGCATTCTGCAGTGTGGGCGTCTGCTGCGCTGGGGTACATGCTGAATCCGGCGATGGTCGCACTCACCGACGAGGAAAAAGCAACGTTGCTCGTCCCGCGTGACAAATCCAGCCGTTCTCCGGTGGTTTTGAAGAATGAGAAAACGCTTTATCTTCAAATGCCGGTGCGGGTGAATGAAAAATGGATACAGACCGTCGAGCAGATCAAATCCAAAGCGGCATAGGTGTGTTATGAAAACAACCGTTATACCGCCGGAGCTGATGGAGCTGTATGAACGCATGCGGAAGATCATTGATTTTAAAACACAACGAATCATTGGCTTATCCCGCATGCTTCAAACGCTGAAATACTGTGTCGAAGACACCATCCCGATCAGTCCGGAAGCATTGTCCGTATGGGCAAAGCTGATCGACGATGCAACCTGCGACATCATTGCAGAACTGGATGCGTTTACCGCACTGGAATCCGCACAAGAAGAATAACCGTAACAATAACTGAACCCCGCTGCCCGCCCTCAACCGGCGGGCTTTTTTTATTAACTGCAACAGGAAAAAACTATGACAACGAAAAGTTCAGACATTAACCGAATCATTACCGATCGTTTTATTGAACGGATTAAAACCACCGGCATTCTGCCGTGGAAACAGCCGTGGACATCACCGGCGCTGGCGCCTAAGAATCTCATTTCTGGCAAAATGTATCAGGGCATTAATCTGTTCCTGCTTCACATGCTGGGATTTGCCTCGCCGTACTGGCTGACGTTTAAACAGATCTCAGATCTTGGCGGCACCATTCGTAAAGGCGAGAAAGCGGCCATTGTTGTATTTCGCCGGCAGGTGAAAAAGCCGCTGGAAGAATCCGAAGTTGATGATCCCGGTGTAACACCCCGTCAGGTGCACAGCTATTCGATGCTCAGATACTATTATGTGTTTAACACCGAACAGTGCGACGGGCTGCCCAAAGAGAAACTGCCGGATTATACCAAGATTCCTTCACCGGAACTGAAATCGGATGAAGCTCTGCGGCTGATGAAGGAAATGCCCAACCCGCCGCACATCCAGCACAATGCTCGGTATGCGGCGTATAACCGGGTCACTGATGTGATTCGTATGCCACCGCGAGTGTTTTTCCACAATGAGCACGGTTATTGGGAAGCGCTCTTTCACGAACTGATACATGCCACCGGCCATGAGCGGCGTTTAAATCGTAAAGAAATCAGCGCTCCGTCATGCAGTCAATCCGATGAAGCCAAAGAAGAACTGATAGCCGAAATGGGTGCAGCGTTTTTGTGTGCACACTACGGTAGCCTCTTTTTTAGGTTACAGAGTTGTGATGATTTTAGTGTCATTATTGACTGATTTTTAAGAATCTTTATATTCTAAAGTTAAAAATCAATTGAAAGACATAAAAATATAACAAAAAAATCTTTGAAAATTTATGAATATGAGTACAAAAAAACAGAGTAATCCTTTCTCCGCTGGCGGAGGGGGATCTAATTTTGAAATGAATATTCAATCGGCATTTGCGGTACTCATGCTCGGTCAAGTTTCAGTACCATGTCTTCCTCCGTGGCCAATAAAAAAAATCAAGTTACAAGGCAAATATGCAGGCTATGAAACCGACGATTGTATTGTTTTCGTTAATGATTCTAAAACAGGGTCTGAAGCCAAATTGTTTACTCAAATTAAACATACAGTCACAATCACAGAAACAGACGAGATTTTCGGTGAAGTGATCCAGGCAGCTTGGAATGATTTCACAAATAATAAAATTTTTGACCCGACAATAGATTCAATTGCTCTGATCACGGGTCCCATGAGCGCTACTGACATCGTGAATGTCAGGCCTTTATTAGAATGGGCTCGACATAGTGAAGATGCCCAAGATTACCTCAAAAAAGTACACTCTTTAGGGTTTAGCAGTGAAATAAAAAAACGAAAACTTGCAGCGATTCGGACACAACTAAAAAATGCAAATGAAGGAAATGAAATAGACGACGATACGTTTTGGCAGTTCATAAAGTGTTTCCATTTGTTGTCTTATGATTTAGATGTCGATTCTGGGAATACCTATCCTCTTTTACTTGCGATATTACGTCATTTTGCAGGCAATACACCAGAAAACTCATGGGCTAGACTAAAAAGTGTGGTGCAATCTGCGAATCAAAATGCGGGGACATTACTTCCATCCGATTTGCTTTCCGAATTAGAAATTCAATCACAGTTAAACATTAATGAACATTGGCATCAGGATCACAAAAAATTACAAGAACACGGAGAATATATTCTTGATGGAATAAAATCTGATATTGGTGGGTTAACTCTTCCGCGCAATGATTTTATCTGTCATCTACACGCTATTTGCGAAGAAACAAGTTTTGTATTAATTCAGGGTGAGAGAGGATGCGGGAAATCCAGTTTGATCCGCCAATTTATCAATACTTTAGACAAATCTACATCGGTTTATTGTTTAAGGGCAGAAGACTTCGATAAGCCTCATCTGGATGCTGTGTTTACAAGCATTGGCCTCCATGGTTCTCTTGGTACTCTTGAAGAAAATTTAGCATTAATACCACGTCGGTTTTTAGTAATCGAATCATTAGAAAAGAAGCTACTAGAACTTACCCATACCGGAGCGTTTATTGACCTGTTTACATTTTTGAAGAAACGGCCAGAATGGACGGTAATTGCCTCTGGAAGAGACTATGCACATTCTCAAATAGTATCTAATTTTCTTACCCCTCACGATATTCGTTATCGATCATTAACCCTAACGGGATTTACAAAAGAAGAGGTTAGTTATTTTTGCGATCAGCTTATCCCCATGCAACAATTCAAGACAAACGAGCAATTGAAATTATTATTCCAAAACCCATTTATGGCGCGTCTTGCTTACCAAGCATCTTCTAGTGGAACTCGGTTATCATCAACAGAAGGAGAACACGTTTTTCGGGTAGCCATATGGAATGATGTTATCTCTAAAGAATCCTGTAGAGTAAATGGACTCCCTATTAAACGAAAAAACACCTTTGTCGATATATCAGTCCGCCGTGCAAAAAATATGGTTTTTGGGATTCCGCAAGATGGCCTTGATCCAGAAGCTTTGTTAGCTCTTGAGGGGGATCAGTTAGTCCGAAGAGACGTCCATAATGGATTAGTTAGTCCAACTCATGACGTACTGGAGGATTGGGCATTAGAAAGGTTTATTGATGAAGCATACACTGCCGGCGGTAATGACATAAAAAATTTTATAAGCGCGGTTGGAACAGAACCCGCAATGAATCGCGCTTTTAGATTATGGCTAACGAATAAACTCAAAACGGACCCCCACATTTGGAATTTTCTCTCTGATTTATTCAAAGATAATACAGAGGAAGAAATATGGAGAGACGAAGCGATTACAGCCATTTTATTGGACGAAAATCTGTCGGATACTTTGGAAAAACTCAAAGATTCCTTGTTTGAAAATAATGGGCAACTTCTAAAACGGTTTTGCTTTCTTTTGCGAATTGTTTCAAAAGAACCATCTCAGTTAATAACTCAAGAAATATCAAAGGAGAATAACACCACAATTCCGCAGTTCTTGATACCTACCGGAACTGGATGGAATATCATTATTCAATTTTTATATAAAAACAAAGATTCCATCAATGAAACATATTACAAGGATATCGTAGCAGTTTTAAGCGAATATGCGCAAACGATTACTATTACTTCACCTGCTTCTGACATAGTCCGGGCTACCGGCTTGTTGGGAATTCATATGCTTCAGTTTTTCAGATCCGATTATCGCAATCATAACAGACTTAAAAAATTACTCACCGTGATCATAAAGACTACTGTAGCGATTGGTCCTGAAATTAAAAAGCTGCTTCGTGGCGTCCTTGATATTGAAGATAGATACAACCGCCCTGATTATGCCGATCTGCTGCTAGATCTAGCGTTAACTGATCCCATCACCGCAATCTTGTGTAAATATCAACCGGAATTAATCATTGATGTAGCATGGAGAATTTGGATGATTGATCGGTGTCCATGGCCACCTTCTGAGAGGTTCTATGGAGAATATTTCCGCCGGGATGTTGGAGATTGCTTCGCAATAAATGATCATCACTCTGGAACAAAATTTTTTCCAGCCAGCGGATCTAAGGGGCCATTTTTTCCATTGCTTCGATTCCATCCTGAGATCGGATTAGATTTTATTTTAAGGATATGTAATTTCGCAACGGAATCGTATATTATATCAGGGCTTGATGGCCCCAGTGAATTTGATGGAATGTCCCCTGACAATGATTCTTTTAAATCAGCGGACGAAATTGTAATTGAAATCAACCTTCCAAATGGACAAACGCGCCTTCAGTATTGTACCCAAAGATTATGGTCTGCTTATAGAAGCGCTACCGTTACCCCGTGCCTTTTACAAACCGCATTGATGGCGCTCGAAAACTGGTTGATAGAAACAGTGGATCGCTCTGAAGATAAACTCTATTTGGAAGCATTGTTTTTAATTATTCTGAGCGAAAGTAATTCTGTGTTAACTACTGCGGTTCTAGCATCAGTTGCTACAGGCTTTCCAGATAAATTAGGGAGAGCATCTCTTCCACTTTTAAGTGTTCCAAAATTTTATGAAAAAGATTTGATTCGTGCAGCTATTCAAGAAAGCCGAGAACGAGGAATAAATCTATTTGGAGGATTATTTAATCCCGACCCGTATGCTGACTTTTATGCAGAAGAACGAAAAACTGCAGCAGCGCGAACATGGCGAAACGAAAGCTTGGAAACATTAGTTTTTAAGCTTCAATTCGGAGATATCCGCGATGAAGTTTTTAATATCCTTGATCAATTGAAAGATGTTGTGGGTGATAATGAGCGCTGGAAATTTCGTTTCCATCGCATTGATTCTCGATGTATGAACCCTGTTGCTGATAAGGAGAAAAAGCAGATTTTTTTTGTTCCCAAAAATATGGACTCAGATCTCAAGGAAAAACAAAGCAAAACATTTGCGAATATGGCTCAATTAAATCGATTTGTGGCTTTAACTTTATGGGCGGATGCCGCGTTTAAAAATGAAGTGTACGAAAACAGTTCATATGGGGATTGGACAGAAGCTTTGTCGGAAGCAAAAGAGCTGTGGAATCTAATTGCCGACGGGAAGGTGCGCGAAGTTGAATTAATGCAAGCTGGAAGTATTTGTAGAGCTGCAGTGATATTCCTTCGCGATCATGGTTCAAAATTAAAAGAAGATGATGTTGAATGGGCAATTGAAAGGGTATGCACGGCTATTTTGCCGGAAACTCGCGACAATGATTATTCCATAGATGCTATGGATGTTACAGATCATTCCGGTGCTGCCGCCGTTGCGTCAATACTTCCTATTCTTTTTGATTTTTTTGAAACGGAAGATGACCGAAATTCTCTAAAGATGCTGATTGTAACTGCGTTGACTCATGTAAACAAAAATGTTCGTGAATCCGCAGCAAAAGGAATTCGTGAGTATCTTTGGTCTCGCGATTCTGAATTCGCTAAAATTTGTTTCTATGGCACTATAGCATATGCAAAAGCGATGATTGATGCACGGGAGAACAAAAGAAAATCATCAGAAGGAGATCGAATTTTTGAAGAAAATGATCCTGATTGGATTGTTACATTCTGTGAAAAAATGATATCCGGTAATGTCGATGTGCCTGAATTATCGTTTACTTTTAACACACACTGCGGTTGGAATATGCTCGTTCCTTGTCTTATTGTTCCCAATGGGACCACCGATCACGTTCAGATAAATTTTCTTTCCAGAATGCTAGAGCTTTGCGCTGAAATAGAAGCTAAGGAAATGCAGTATAGTGGTAACAAAATTGATGAAAAAATATTTATGAAGCTTCCTCGCCACCTAGCAGAGATTGTGTTCTTCTCCCCTGATGAGGAAAAGAAGACGTTCCTCAATCAACTAAACGATATTTGTCAAAAAGCACCCAATATCGTCCATTCATTTTTGATTAATTATCTATGTATAGCTGATCTTCATAACCAAGTTGATTCGTATTGGGATATATGGCGTACTTTTTCCTCAGAATTAGGAAAAATTTGTATAGGGCATAAACCGGCTAAATTTCTTCCTTATCGTGAACAGGACGTGAACACGCTGATTAGTGGATATTTATTTTATGATTTTGGGTGGTCAAGAGTCCGTCCGGATGACCATGTAATTAATCTTGGAAAAGACGATATTTCAAGTTTCTGTGCAGAACATGGAGCAAACCCTTTGGTGTTCGAGGCATATTGTCGTTTCTTATACGACTTCCCAGATTTATTTGTTCCGAACGGATTGTTGACATTATCTATGTTGCAGCTAAAGGTCGGTGGATCAAAGCTGATGTCGGGAACAAATACAGTGTTTTATCTCAAAGTCATCTTACAAAGATATCTGTTGGAAACCGGCGAAGCATCCATTCCGGAAAAATTGCACTCTGCATGCAAGGTGTTATTAGATGCTTTAGTCGAACAAGCATCCTCAAACGCTTATTTCCTGCGCGAACGACTTATTCGTTCTATAAGACGATCCTAGATTAAGCGATCTTTTCTAAAAACCTAGGACAAGAAATGAAAGTAAAAGTAAAATTTCGATATTTTTTCTCTGATGATGGGTTCGAATACACTGGAATTTACGCATTGATCAATTGGCCACAATTGGAACTGTATTGCAGCAGGGAACAATTTGCTGGTATTCCCAATCATATCGAACTTTTTGGATATTTACAGCAATGGTTTTCTGATGATCGTTTTTGCCCTGCATTTATTGGGTGGGATGACAAAAAACGAAGTTTATATTTCATAAATGGTCGTCATCGAGTAGCGTTAATCAGTAAATATCAGCATACTGTTCCGGTAATTTTATGCGGTCAATCCATTCTATACCCTGAAATTCACCGTGCGATAGTAAAAATTTTAAACCCAGATGATATAATTGATCTCCCCGATTTACCGTTCGTTCTCCCTCAAAACATGCACCCATCCAAGGGAGAATTCATCTGAGGATCAACATGCCGTTCGTCGAATGCGGAACTTGCGGCGGGCGACTACTTCTTCTCTACCAGCGTCAGTTTCCTATCGGGCTTGAACCGGGTTTTTCACCATTAGCTAAGCACCATGAAGTATTCGATGTCGTCATCTCGGCTGTTCCTGACTTATTATTTTCGTTCTCGGTGAAGCTAAAGTGTTAAAAAACCGAAAACAGTCACACCGAAAACAGATCGTCATGCGTGAATATCGCCGCCGCGTTCTTTGTTGCAGGTTTTACAGACACAGTAGCCAGCGCTACGATGAGTCATAAAAATGTTCTTTGGTTGAATGATTTGTTTGCAGAACTTGCAGGGGAGTGGCTCCTCCAAAACAGTGAATGATGGCTGCGACGGGGGCGTAGATGCCGGTCGGGGTCGGTTATACAATGGCTGTACATTGCGGGATCGGAAAAAGCGGGTCTGTTTTTCTTCATGTTTTTCTCGCAAAGCCTGTTCGGTCTCGGCGATTTTCGGATGGTTTTTCCAACGGAGGAGGTTTTCCTGATGCAATACCGGTTCAAGAGTCTGGTGTGGGCGGCTTTCATACGGATTAGAAAACCGGGTCAAATCCAAGGTCAGGCAACCAGCGCAGTTGTCCTGCCGGCCTTTTTTGTCAAAAACTGGTTTCAACACCCAACTTCGCTCGCCGAGGTAACAGTGAAGCTCAGGTGCTTTGACGTCGCCGACCTGTTCCACACGATCAAACCGAACTGTCTCGCCGGGCAGAACAATCTCTTCCTCATTCAGGTAGCGGGCAATTACCGGAGGAATCTCCAGTTCCCCTGAGCGCAAATAATCAGTCACCATCCTCAGTAGAGCGGCTCTATAAGAAAATGCGCACTCTGAAGCATCCTGATGGGCAAAGTAATGTTCGTTCTTCTCACCTTGACAGGCTCGAAATGGCTTGTGACACAGAGGGCAGACACACTCACACGCAAGGCCGCGTTTGACATCATCAACGAAAGCAATATCATTCGTCTTGTTGATACCGTATGGGTTTTTCATATACTACTTTCGTGACCTGATAAGTTGCTTCATATCTTTGCTTTTTTAACTTTTTCCGGCCTTGCCTCGGTGGAGCTGCCGCGCAAATAATAGTCAAGATACCAATCCTTGGCACCTGTCGTCATATGGCGAGTTCGCGTCACTTCACGCTCAAAATCTTCATTGTTGTCTGTATGGTTTAAAATTTCGAGCATCTGAGGGACACTAAGAAAACGGCAGTTCATAAAGCTATGTAGGCCGTATGCTCCATCTTGCGTATACACCGCCTTAAAAAGCCCCGTTCTATACTGGTTCTGGATTGTAACCAGATGTTCTTCAATCTTAACCAACGACTTTTTGTCCTCACTATCGAGGGTTGCATTAACAAGACTGACCAGCAGGTGGTTAATAAAAGAATCATCTTGGATTCCATTAAAATCAAATAGTGACAGTGCTATTCGTTCCACTGCACGTTTTTTTAGTCCAATACGTGTTCCATCCACAAATGTTAGGGCATCACATTTACGTAGGCAGTATTCGTGGCAACCGGTCTGCGCGAGCGCATGAAAAAGCGACTGAGAAAGGTCTATCAAGCTTTGCACTGAATTACCGGCGCGGGCATTGGCAGTAAGCGTTTTTCGTTTCAATTCAATAAAAATGATCCTCGCATCAGTCTCAACAATGAAATCGCACTCCCCTTCTTGGCTATTGATGTTCAGGTCGTTGGCAATATCAGCAGAAATCTTATATTTTCCTCCCTGATAAAACGTCACATTACGGCCTTGCAGCTGTGCAGCTATAAATGATTCCAAGGCATCACCAACAAGCATTCCCTCATCTTTCCCCTTTGACAGATTGCTTTTCAGCTCGCGAAGTAGCGTGGCATAAAATCCATAATTACACAGATGCTCATTTGGATAAAGGAAGACTCCATTGAAATGAACAAACGGACGCTGAAAATAATTCCGCTTGGTTATATCGCTGACAGACAGGTACCCGGAATTGATTGAGCTTTTTTCAAATGTAAGCTGATTTAGCACGCTCGAAAGTTTTGCCGACCCATAGCGAGAACCTAAATCATCATTAAGTTGATCAAACGTAAAGATCAGAGGAGACGAACTCTTCGCCTGATTCGATACCCACTGCAGAATGTCCAGATAGACATCAACATCCTTTACAGCGCTAGCTAGGTCGCTGGCGTTCCAGATGCCGGTCATCATTGTAATCATGTGCTCGGAATAGACCTGATCAATCGCAAAGTGTTGGTCAAATAGAATACACTTCTGAATATCATCAATAATGGTTTCTGGAGGGCGTAACAACTCCTCGAACTTGAGTAAAGGCTGCAGCTCCATCACACCGAAAAAATGCTTGGAAATATTGAAAACTTCATCAATCACCTTTGCGGATCGTTTTGCATCCTGCTCGGGATTTAAGTGCGATAGACTGACATTGAAAAGGTAACCCAAAGGTATTTTCAACTCGGATGGCTCAAGCATTCCTGGCTCCGTTCTGAATCTGAATCGATTATATCCGTCTCCTTTGAAGAGGCTTCCCAGCATATGCATGATATAGTCAAAGCCTACATGGCCAAGTCGCGCGAACCTGTACTGCATGGCGTGTTCAAATTTTTCCTCATCTGCATCCGACAGTCTAACTTTTCCCCGTTCGATGCTGGCCTCATATCCTAACGATCTCAGGAAACGAACCGACTCCGCGATCAGTTTTGGCCGATGGCACATGTAATTTCTGTCTGGGTTGTGGCGATTAAGTCGGAAATAAGACTGTAGATAACCTTTAGTTCTCAGCCATTTGGTCTCATCGGCATTAAAGTAACCCGTACGAATCCCTATAAAATTGAGAGAAATCAAAAAATACATAGCGTTATTATGCTGGGTTTCTTGAGATACATGATGCTCAAGCAGAACGTGACGCACCACCCCAGTAAATTCTATAGGCTTCAGGTCACTACCGAATAGATTCTCTTCGATTTTCTGCTTTAGGATACTCTGAATGCTAGAGTGCCGATGTTCATCGAGTTCAGGATGTTCATCAAAAACATCCCAAGATTCATCAACACTCAGATCCAGTTCCCACTTCGCATCATCATTCGTCAAAAAATGTAATATGTCTTCCATCATTGCTCGTCATTCCGTAAAGGGCGAACCAGATACTGTCGACTATTTTCTTTTCTATCCACTGTCCTTTATCAGAAAAAAGTCTTGGAGTTATGAATATGAAGGTCGTTCCCTCAGGCCTTATCTGTAAAGAATTTTCGGAGCGGTTTTTATAGTCATCATTGGCTTTTGATTTTGGGTTTTGATTGCAGCCACATTCCCAAACCGATTTTCCGTGGGGGACATAAAGAGACTCTTCCGTGGTTTCTAAAATTCCATCAAATCCAGAAATCCATACCGCATCACCTGCCGGAAAGGATAGCTTCTTTGGATCATGAGATGCGAGAATCAGCCGGCGAATGAGGCCTGGCAGGAACCCTTGCGCTTCCCGCCGATCTGCCCATTGACTTAAATCTGTTGAATTGGTCCATTTCATAGCATTCTTCCAATCTTAAATTATTTACTAATTAAGAACCAATACAATTGCTATCAATGATAGATATTGACTTGATAGCCCATGAAATAAGTTCGATCGAACATTTTGCAATCAAATATATTACACGAATGCCTGCTCGCCCTGTTTTCCCTGCTGACGCTCTCCGCCTTCAGTTACCCCACCAAGGTCGTGGCCATCGCGGATGGAGAGGCTTTCAATAGATCAGGATAGACGTTATCAGCCATGCCCAATGTTAACCCTGAGCGGCTTTGGCTGGTCACAAAAAAACGCAGGAAACAGTGACTTCTTTTTTAATTACAGGCTTTTTTATTAAATCATGCTTATGAATTATACAGTTAAAGATGTTTTGCCGCTTGGATGTCACTCAAAAAAATAATCATTCTCGTTTGGATTGACAAAATTCGTTAATAAAAATACCTCTATGAAATCATGACAAATGAACAGTGGCAGATTCTATTAAATGTTATCCGTGGTAAAATGAATGTTTCTTCAGAAACTATACCAGCGGGATTTATCATCGACAGCCCGTGGTTGCCGGGCTGGTACGGTTGCAGTACGCTGGATTATTTCGCCAGTGATGAAATTTGGTTCGAAGCTAACCGGCGCGCGGTGGAAACATTTCCGGATGTAATGTTTCTGCCGGGATTCTGGGCAGAATACGGAATGTGCACCGAACCGTCGGCGTTCGGAGCGCGGTGCATATGGAACGAAAATAATCTGCCGCACGCCGACCGGATTATTGAAGACGTGGATGATCTGCCGGAATTCTATAAAAATTTCCACCGTCCGGATGTTTCCGTCGCCGGCATGCTGCCGTTTGTGTTAAGTCGGTTGCGCCGGATGGAACCGGCGGTGCAACGCATCGGTCACGAATATCGTTTTGCTGTCGCGCGCGGTCCGCTGAATATTCTTTCGTTTTTAATGGGAACCACCGATTTTCTAATGGCGTTGAAACTTTACGAAGAGGAAGCGCATGCTCTGCTGAATGAAGTTTCGGAGTTTCTCATCGATTGGATCGGATTGCAGTTAAAAACGTTTCCGTCGATGGACGGCATTCTACTGCTGGACGATATTGTTGGCTTTCTCGGTGAAGATGACTGCCGCGCGTTTGCGGTTCCGTATTTGAAAAAAATTTACGGTGCGTTTGATGTGAGCGTAAAATTTTTGCATAACGACGCCGAAGGTCGCGTCTGTGCGCCGTTCCTGCCGGAAACCGGTGTCAATCTTTTCAATTTCAGTTTTAATCACAGTATTCCGGAAATGCAGGCGCTGACGAAAGGACAGGTTGCGTTGCTGGGAAATATTCCACCACGCGATGTATTGGCGCAGGAAACACCGGCACAGGTTGAAGCCTGTGTGCACGAAACGCTGGCGGCGGTGGAATGCAAACGCCGTTTAATTCTTTCCGCCGGCGGTGGAATGCCGCAGGACGTCAGTACAGAAAACATTCATGCATTTTTAAAAGGGATGAAAACGTAAAAAACGGTGCAGAAGACCAGCTGAGTTCAACTGTTAGCGTTGTGTGCTTTCCCGAATGATGAGTTCTGTTTCTATTGTGTGTTTCCCAGGGATATATAGTTGTTTCCCATTAAGAATATCAATTAACAGGTCGGTAGCTTTAAAACCTAATGCGTGAAACGGAGTGCGAATACTGGTTAAGCGGGGAGTGCTGCTGAGACACCGGTCGCTGTCGTCGAAACCGATTAACGCGATATCTTGCGGAATTCGAATTCCGAGTTCCTTTAACGGATCAATGCAATAGAAAATTAATTCATCAAACGGCGCAATAATGGCATCATATTTGCGGATATTTTTTATTCCGGCGAGCAGGGAATGGACGGCATCCGGATTCTGTTTTACAGAATAGATATTTTCCTCAGATGTTGAGTAACCATAATCTTTAAATGCTTCGATGTATCCATCGAGACGATCAGTGATGCAGAAGAATTTTTTTAATTCTTCAGGAATAAGAACCAACGGTTTTTTACATCCGATATCGTATAGATGTTTTACACAGCTTCTTACTGCGGCGCGGTTGTCAATATCAACAGAGATGAATTGAGATTCGACTTCCGGAATACTGCCGATGATGACCACAGGAATTGTTCGAGCGGTTTCTGTAATAAACGGAATGCTGTTTTTGGATGGATTATTATAAATTATTCCGTCCAGCAATCCATCCTGTGAATGATAATAATCCTGAGAACTGCCAGAGAATTTCTGGCGGTCATGAATCACAAGATCGTAATCGAGCATTTTCGGATTATCCAGAACGCCTGAGCTCAGCAAGCCGAATACCTTTGCGAGCAGGTAGGTTTCTTCTTCAAAGGAGCAATTTTCACGCGTTTTATAATGAGGGACTGAAAGTCCAATCAGATTTGTTTTTTGATAAGCAATGGCTCGCGCGAGGCGGTTCGGGCGATATCCTAATTCTCTGGCGGTTTGATGAATGCGCTCGATGGTGTCTTCTGCAATAGGGAATTGATCGGTGCGATTGCTGATGACGCGGGATACCGTTGATATGCTGAGGTTGCAATGTTTTGCAATATCTGCAAGCCGCACACGCCCGGTCGGTTTTCTGCCTGATTTTTTTTCTTGTTTCATATGCAATTTAGATTGACCAAAAGTTTTGATTCACGTTATTTTATGACAATGCTTGTTGTCGAGAGATAAATTTTTTTACTCAAAAATGACAATGCTTGCATAAAATTTAAAAATGAATATGGCAAGATAACAAATACTGTTTCGGTTTTCAGTTGCGGGTTAGGAAATGGCTCCTTTCAGCACAAATCAATGATGGGAAAATAATGATGAATCAAACGAATCACAAGAAAGCGGGATTGGCAGATATCTTCAAATATGCCGTTGGCGAAGGCGCGACATCCATAACGATGAACGGGATAAGCAACTTTGCTATGGTTTATTTAACGCAGATTTTATCATTGGCTCCGACCTGGGCGGCGTTGGCGATTGGAATATCAATTTTTTGGGATGCTGTTACAGATCCGATTATGGGGCATATTTCCGATAACACTCGTTCCCGCTGGGGTCGGCGGCATCCATATAGTTTAATCGGCGGGTTGTTCACGGCGGTGACGTTTTTTCTTTTCTGGTCTGTTCCGCAGATGTTGAACGGACCGGTGATTATTTTTTTCATGGCACTGATCATCAATCTGCTCATTCGTACGGCGGTTACGGTGTTTTTTGTTCCGTTTACTGCACTTGGATTTGACATTTGCCCGGAATATGAATCGCGGTCCCGGTTGCAAGGCGTCCGCTATTTTATCAATCAAATCGTTAACTTTACATTCGGTGCTTTGGCCTGGACGTTGTTTTTTAAAGATCATATCACCGAAACAGGAAAACGAATTGATGGGTCTTTGATCGGTTCGAACTATGTTGTCATGGGTTTTGTTCTGGCAATCTTTGTTGCGCTGCTGGCATCAGTTTGTTGTTTTGGAACACGCAATTATGCGGTGGATAATCGCAAAGAACAGGTTCACGGTAAACGACTGGCGGATTTTTGGGTGGATTTCAGTTCTATTTTTAAAAACCGTTTAGCGATACGGGTTTTTGTTTTTTACATCATTGTTCAATTTTCGATGCTGTTAACATCAATGGTTCAAATGTTTGCGTATATTTTCTATATGCAGTTCACGCCGTTGGAAAAAACCTGCGTCCACGGTGGAGGTATGCTGGCATTTGCTCTTGCGTCACTGAACCTCCCTCACATCGTCAAACGGTATGACAAAAAACCGGCGGGGTACATCGGTATTGGCCTGGCCGTGTTCGGTGGGTTGAGTCTGCTGACTGTTTTTCATGGCGGACAGCTTGCACCACAGCAGACGATCGAATTTTCAGGAATAACTTTTCCTGTTGCCACGATTGTATTCGGTCTGCTGCAGGCTTGCTGGTGGGGCGGTTGCGGTATGATTGTTCCGTTATCCAGTTCTATGATTGCCGATATTGCTGCGATTGATCAGAGCAGAACAGGAGAACTCAAAAATGCCGGTTATGCTTCAGTGTTCAGCTTTTGCACAAAAGCCGCCAGTTCAATCGGCATGTATATTTGCGGTTTTCTTGTGCAGATCGCCGGAATTATTTCCGGTGCAACAGAGCAGACTCCTGAAGCGGTCAGCAACATTGCTCTGTTAACATTTATCAGCGGACCGATCGTTATTTTCTGCTCCGTATTTGTTTTGCGGAAATATCCGGTGAACCGGGCATATATGCAACAGATCGAACAGCGCATTGCGGCAAACAACGGATAATGAAACACAGTTGAATTTTTCTTAAACACATACGCGGTGAATTAATGAAAAACAGAAATTATAAGTTCTTTGGAATCGGGATCTGCTGTTTCACGGGGTTGATTTCAATTCTTTCTTCTGCGAAACCCATTACCGGATGGTATCCGGATACAGGCGATATTCCGGTTGAATCGGATACCTGGGGGAACGGCGATGCATTTTCCCGCCCGGCAGTGGACCGGCAACTTGTTTTTCAAACTTTGGGGTATTGTTATCTGACAGAAAGTGTATCTGTTGGTGCACAACGTTATAATAAAAACGAATTGTTTTTGATTGACGATCCCAAAGCGGATCGACTGGTCACCCGCTGGACGATTAATCCGAAAACAACAACGCGGGCGGAACTGGGAATTAAATCCTACATTCTGCGTCCACCGGCGAGCATATCAGTTCGTATAAAAAATAATTCAACGAAAGAATTAATCATCACGCCCGAATTGTTTGAAGTGAAAACAATCCGCGACTGTCCGTCGGCAAGCTGGCTTTTGACCCAACAGACACTTCAGCCGGGAGAGGAGAAAGAGCTGACATTTGATTATAATAATTATCGGTGCCGGCAGGGAAAACAAACTGAACGTCCCGATCGTCCGCTCTTTCCGGCGACTGCTTCTTTAATTATTACCGGTTTGCAGGAAGAAACAGATAATGAACTAGTATTGAAAGAGTACACCGTTTCTTATTCCAGTCCGGAAAGACCGATTGTTTCCGGACTGACAGTCCCCGATCGCGTTTTTGCGAACGGTGAAATGACGATTGATTTGGCGGTGAGAGGAACGGTTCCCCTAAACGGTGTATTGGATCTTGAAGCGGAAAATTGTTCCAGAGTGATGTGGCGGATCCGGTTGTCTAATGAACAGAAACAGCAGTTGGCAAAAAAGAAACGTCTTCAAATCGTCGCGCCGGTTCCGTGGTATTTGAACGAAGGCGATTATCGTTTGAATGCGGTGCTTAATGGATACCGGATCAAAGGTGTGTCCGGTGTGTTTAAAGTAGAAAACGACCGGCAACCGGGATTTCCGACGGTTGAACGGAAAGTTCATAATGGACAGCCGGCAATGTTTGTGAACGGAAAACCTGAACCGTGGTGGGGATATGCCGGTTATAAATGGCAGCCTGGTAATGCGACTGCGTTTGCAAAAGACGGCAGCACGACATTTTGCATTGCAACCACCATCGGCGCTCATCTTCACCAGATTCTTGATTCCACCTGGATAGCGCCGGGGAAATATGACTACTCTCAAATCAATGAATATATGTGAATATGGTGCTGTCCGGAAATTCGAATGCCTGGCTGATTATCCGGGCCAATATTAATTTGTCTCATTTCTGGTATCAGCAGCACACCAACGATCAGGTATTAGTGCAAACAGATCTGGGACGCTTGCCTTGGAGAGAAACCGGCACTCCGGCAATTTCTCTCGCTTCTGCAGAATGGCAGGCAGATATACAAATCGCTTTAAGAAATCTGATGCAGTATGTAGAGCAGCAGCCGTGGGCTGACCGGGTGGTCGGTTTCTGGACAGCCGGACAGGTGACAGAGGAATGGTTCGCTTATGGTTCGAACAGTGATTATTACGGCGATTACAGCCCGGTGAATCAGCGGGAATTCAAAAAATGGCTGGAAGCAAACAATTTCCCAGTGGATGACGGGGATAACATTCCATCACCAGCCGCCAGAAGTGCCGGCGGAAAAATATTTGATAACGGTGGCGCCCGCAGCGCGTTCTACCATCAGTATGCTTCTGATAAAACAGCGGAAGTCATCCAACTACTGGCAAAAACAGTAAAAGAGGCAAGTTCCGGAAAAGTGCTCGCCGGAGTTCATTTCGGGTATCTGCTTCAGTTCGCAGGCACAGACCGTCAGACAACAAGTGCAACGCTTCCTTCAACGGGAAAACTGTTCAAAGATCCGAATGTTGATTTTTTTACCGGTGTTGCTCTGCTGGACTGGCGGACTCTTGACGGATATGACACATATGTTACGACCGTCGATTCACTGTTGTCGCACGAAAAGCTGTATATGGTCAGCAATGATACGTTTTCATATCTTCATCCCGGACACTGGAAAATCCTTTATGATGAAAACAATCCTCAGCGGGCGCTGTTCGATATGCATCGGCGGGTTCTCTCCAGCGCTGCTGTTCATGGAATTAACGGAATGTGGTTCGGGTTGCAGCCGGCCTGGCACGGGAATAAAGAACTTCATGAGGAGTTTTCTAACGAAATTTCAGTGTATAAAAATACATATAATCTCAGTCGACGACCCACCGCAGAGATTGCGTTAATTGTCGATGATACCAGCTTTGCATGGGTTCCCGCCGGTGCAAAACAGCTGAAGAAAACAGATTTGAAAATTCCTTTGCTTTATCTTGGAAAAAGCGGAGCACCGGTCAGTTTGTGGTTGCTCTCAGATATCGACCGGCTTCCTGACCACATAAAACTTGCGGTGATAACATTTGCCGAGGCGCCGGCAAAAGAAGACGCCGAAAAACTTAAAGCCGCCATCAAAAACGGTGGACGTACATTTGTTACCATTGGACTGCCCGGGCTGGTTGATGTGGAAAAAGGTGTGTGGGACGAAACTGTTCCGCCGGAAATATTAGGACTGGATGTTTCGGTTGACGGTGAAACATATAACTGTTTCGTAAGTTCGCCGAGCGAAGACATGACACTTAAAGAGTGGGTCGACGAGTCGAAAGGCAGCAATAGAAAAATCCGGCGGATCCGTTTTTCAGATGTTCGCGCTACGACGGTGGAACGCCCGTTGAAAAATAATGGACAGCTTCTCTGGTACGCGTCGGCGCCGACATCCCGGACTTTTTGGCGGGCGGTGGCTGAGCGGGCGGGAGTGCATTGTTACGCGCCGGAAGGATTTTTTGTGTACGCATCTGAAGAGTTGATCAGTATTACTTCGCCGGAAGATGCAACGGTGGAAATTATCTGGCCGTATTCCGCGCGGGTGTCCGACTTTTTTGAAGAATGGACGGGGACCGGCAGGAAAATGCGGATTCCTTTCAGAGCGGGACAGACCCGTTTATTTAAGGTCAATAAAAAATAATCCGCAATGGTGGCGATACGGTGAAAGAAAATCCGATAAAAAAAGTTGACATAAAATTTTAAATGATAATGTTTGCATGACAATGGTTGCGTTAATGTTCATAAGCAGAAAAAGGAGGACAAAGCTAGATGAGAAAAGGGAATGAGAAAATGATTTCGTATGCATACCTGACCGAAGTGAAGACATTGCAGTAAGTAAAGCAATCGTTGCGAATATCAAAAATTTTAACTGTCGAATATTTAATCAAGGAGATGTGATGAGAGACGCAAAAATAAAAATTCTTGGACTTTATGTTTTAACAGGAGCATTTATATTTCTTGGTGCAACCGATCTTAAAATCGGTTGGTATCCGGAAACAGGGGAAGTTCCGATTGAATCTGATATTTGGGGCAATGGCGATGCCTATTCCCGTCCGGAAGCGGACTATTGGCCGATTTTTGAAACATTGGCATACTGTTCGCCGTCAGACGGAATTTCTGATGGCCTTTCGTATACTATTTACACCAGCGAACAAAGATATAATAAAAACGACCTGTTTTTATTTGAAGATCCGGATGCAAAACGGTTTGTAACCCGCTGGACGATTAATCCGAAAACAACGTCTCGTGCGGTGTTTCAAATTCATCGCAGTATTCCCCGGTGCCCGCAGGCGGTTGCATTTCGGATAAAAAATAATTCGCAGCAGGAATTAACGTTTTATCCGGAATTGTACGAAATGCCCACTGTTCGGAACTGGCCGGCAGTCAGTTGGCTGCTGGGACAGAAAACACTGAAGCCGGGTGAAGAAAAGGAGCTGGTGTTTAACTATGATGAATTTAAAAGCCGGCAGGGAAAACAAATCGGCCGTCCGGATCATCCGGCGTTTCCGGTAACACCGGTGCTGCGAGTTAACGGATTGCAGGCAGGTGCTGATAATGAACTGATCATGAAAGAATTCACGGTTTATTATGCCAGCCCGGAAGCAATGAATGTTACCGGATTGACGGTGTCGGATCGCGTCGTAGCCAGCCAGCCGGTAACGATTAATTTGACTCTGCGCGGAAAAATTCCGGAAAACGGTTTTGTTGATTTAGAAACAGAAAACCGCGCCAGAGTGATGTGGCGGATCCGGTTGTCTGATGAAGAAAAACAGCAGTTGTCGCAGGATGGAAAAATTCAGCTTACCAAAACTATTCCGTGGTATTTAAATGCCGGAGATTATCAGTTGTACGTTGTGCATGACGGATACAGAATTGCCGGAGCGGAGTGTAAATTTAAATTAGAAAACAGCCGCCAACCGGGCTATGCGGACGTAAAACGGGAAATCTATAATGGACGTCCGACTCTGACAGTGAACGGAAAGCCCGAAACATGGTGGGGATATGCCGGTTATATGTTTTATCCGGGTGTGGCAACAGGAACTGCAAAATCCGGTGGCAATGCGTATTGTATTGCAACCACAGTCGGCGCGCATTTAATGCAGGTGGTTGATCCGACATGGATTGCGCCGGACAAGTACGATTACTCGCAGATTAACGAATATGTAAATATGGTTCTGGCAGGCAATACAAACGCCTGGTTGATTATGCGGGTGAACATCAACCTGCCGTATTTCTGGTATCAGGAACACAAAGAGGATCAGGCGCTGATGCAGACGGATTCCGGCTTGCTTCCCTGGCAGGAAAACGGATGTCCCACAATCTCAATTGCATCCGAGCCGTGGCAGAAAGATTCTCAGCAAGCGCTGATAAAACTCATGGAGTATGTGGAACAGCAACCATGGGCGGACAGGGTGATCGGTTTTTGGACTTCTGGTGCGGTGACAGAAGAGTGGTTTGCTTACGGTTGCAACGATGGCTATTACGGCGACTACAGCCCGGTGAATCAGCGGGAATTCAAAAAATGGCTGGAAGCAAATAATTTTCCGGTGAAAGAAGGCGATAATATGCCTGAACGGGATGCACGCCGAATCGGTGGAAAGCTGCTTTTTGAGGATAACGCCCAGAGTGCGCTTTATCATCAGTACGCGGCAGAAAAAACTGCGGATGTTGTAGAAATGATAGTGAAAACCGTTAAGGATCAAAGCAAAGGAAAAGTGCTTGCCGGAATTCATTATGGATATCTGATTCAGTTTGCCGGAACAGAACGGCAAGTAACAAGCGCAACGCTGCCGGTGACGGGACGGTTGTTTCGCAATGAAAATGTTGATTTCTGTGCCGGTGTGGCGCTACTGGACTGGCGGAGATTAAACGGTTATGACACATATGTTACGCCGGTTGATTCCGTGCTGTCGCACGGAAAGCTATACATGGTCAGTGATGACACATTTTCATACATGCATCCCCGCCATTGGCATTTTATTTATGAAAGCAAAAATCCGCACAGAGGGTTGGTCAACATGCATCGGCGGGTTGTTGCCAATGCTGCCGTACACGGAATAAAAGGAATGCTATTTGGACTTCAGCCGACCTGGCATGGTGGTGAGGCTTTCCATAAGGAATATTCAAAAGAAATCGAAGTGTATCAAAAAACATATGATCTCAACCGTGAATCAACTGAAGAAATCGCATTCATTATTGATGATGTCAGTATGGCATGGGTTCCGGCCGGTTCAGCGCACCTTAGAGCGGATATCAAAAGCTCGCTTTATAATCTCGGAAAAAGCGGGGCGCCAGTCAGTTTATGGCTGCTTTCAGATATCGACCGTTTGCCGGAGCAGACAAAACTGATCGTGATTTCTTTTGCCGATGCCCCGAACAAAGAAGATCTGGCGAAACTGAAAAACGTCATTCAAAAAGGTGGTCGCACCGTGGTTGTCATTGGATATCCGGGACTGATTGATGTTGAAAAAGCCAAGTGGGATGAAAAAACACCGGCGGAAGTTTTAGGATTGCCGCTGTTGATTGATGACGGTGTATATGATGCGGAACGCCCTGAGCCGTGGCAGCGCATGACATTTAAGCCGTGGACATCACTGGAACGTCCTTTGGCCAATAATGGGCATTTGATTTGGATGGATGCTCCTCCGATGACACCGTCAATCTGGCGTCAATTTGTGGAGCGTTCCGGCGCGCATTGCTATGCCCCGCAAGGATTCTTCGTTCATTCCGCGAAAGAACTGGTCAGCATTACTTCTCCGGAAAATACAACTGCAGAAATCGTCTGGCCGGAAACCGTAAAAGTAGAGGACATGTTCGAAGAGTGGAAAGGCGAAGGCCAGATTATGAAAATTCCGTTCGAATACGGCCAGACCCGCCTGTTTAAAGTGGAGAAGAAATAACTCGTCAAAAAAATACTCCGTACCGGTACGGTGCGGGGTAAGGCATTAAAATAAAAAGGAGTAGGAGAATGCAAAACCGGAAAAACAAAAACACATTATCTAATATAACAATTCTGATTATCGGAATCATGATCATGGGCGGTGCGCTGTCCGCTGCAACAGTTGCTAACTTCACCGAAGGCTTTGGCACATCGTCGTGGGATCAATATACCGGAAAAGCCGGCGGCGGCTGGCAATCGGCATGGGTTATTTCCGGCGAAGGACTTTTTGGGCAGATAGTAAGTTCCTCAGAACTGGATCGCGGCGGGAACTATCTCAACGGTTCAATGAATGTTAAAGAAGGAGTAAAAGAAGCTTTCTTCGCCCGTGAATGGGACACTTCAGCACTCAAAGAAACCGGAATAGTTAAAATTAGCTGGAAGTGGCGGATGGACAGCAGAAGTTTCGGTCATGGAGACAGAATTTGTTTTCAGGAAGGCACCAGCAGCCGCAGTACATTTAATATTTTTGCATACGGAACACCTGTTAACAATACAGCGCCACGTCAATTCATGTTTTTTGACGGAGATAAAAAAGGCAATTTTGATAACAGCCAGATGGTTGATTCCGGTATGACGATGATACCGGGTACGGTTTACACATTCACTGTAACGTTGAATCAAAGAACAAAAACGTGGACTGCGGCGATTTCCGACGGGAAGAAAACGGTGGAATCCCAACCGCTTGGTTTTCGTTCAGGCAGAGATATTTCCGGCGAATTGCGTATCGGAATGCAGGCAAAAGCCAAGATTATTAATTTTTCTGTTGATGCAATTTCAATTGATTAGACAGAACAGTGCGCCGGAAAAGGCGCGGATGGCATTTGTGTAAAACAAGTTGCAAGTGCCATCCAAAAAAATGCGGCGGCAGGTGCTGCCGTTAGTAGAGGAGAAGGAAACCTGAGAAAAGGAGAGGAGTAGAAAGATGAGAATGCAGAGAAGTAATAATGTATTAGTTCGTATTGCAATGTTAATGGTAGTATTTGCCATGGCAGGCGGTTCATTGTTCGCTTCAGTAGTGGACAATTTTAATGCGTATCCCGGTAGCGCCGGCAATGGCTGGAGTGGAGAGTGGACAGCATCAGCAGGAAGTATAAGCGGATCCGTTGCGAGTTCATCTGAATTGAACGGCAACGGAAGTTATCTGCGCGGTACAATGGAGCCAACTGGTACTCAGGAAGCGTTTTTAAGCCGGACATGGGATAACGCTGCTGTTAATAAATCAGGTACGATTACGATCAGTTGGGACTGGAGACTGGATGCCGCTCTCACCAGCGATACCAGAATTCAGTTTAATGAAGGTGGTGCGGCCAATTCTTCGTTTATTATTGTTGCGTATGGACCATCAGTAGGAGGAGGGCTTCCTGGAAATGAATTTATGTTCTATAACGGGACACAAAATAGTGCATGGAATAATGCGAACCTTACCAATTCCGGTATGCAGATCGTCGCAGGAACCGTTTATACGTTTACGGTGAATCTTGATCCGTCTACTAAAACCTGGACCGCAACAATTTTTAACGGAACAGATTCCGTAACGTCTGGAACACTTGGATTCAGAGGTGATGTTTCTACTGTTTTAGGGACGCTTAATTTTGGGGCACAGGCAAGAAATACCCATAAGTATGAATTTTCTATGGACAATCTTACCGTCGCCATTCCGGAACCGGCCAGCATAGGGCTGTTTCTGATATCCGGCGGTTTTATTTTTCTGATGCGTCATGTGCGATAAATAACTTGGTTATCATATCACTTCGGGCGCAGCAGTGCGCCCGTTTTTTTTTGAAAGATCATTCATGAATCATGAGAACATTGAATTATCCGCTTTTTTAACGCCGCCGCTGGAATACCGTCCTGTTCCGTTCTGGAGTTGGAATGAAGAGATGCAGCCTGACGAGGTCAGACGGCAGATTAAGGAAATTAAATCCGCAGGTTGGGGTGGAGCATTTGTTCACAGTCGAATAGGATTAACCACACCGTATCTCGGTTCGGAATGGTTTTCGGCGGTGGATGCGGCGGTGGATGCCTGCGCTACGGAAAATCTGAAAATATGGTTGTATGATGAAGATAAGTGGCCCAGTGGTTTTAGCGGTGGAACGGTGCCGTTGGCAAACGATGATTTCCGGATGAAGGTTTTAGTTGGCAGGCCGGAAGGACGTGT
Source organism: Kiritimatiellales bacterium (assembly GCA_041656295.1). Classification (NCBI taxonomy): domain Bacteria; kingdom Pseudomonadati; phylum Kiritimatiellota; class Kiritimatiellia; order Kiritimatiellales; species Kiritimatiellales bacterium. The sequence continues at coordinate 55,401 of JBBADV010000002.1, forward strand.
ACTGCCGAATGCCGAACCTTATTGCGCGCCATCGAACGGATTACAGATCTGGTTATGGACTGCGCCGTTCGGTCAGGATTGTTTTAACGGAACGTCTTATATTGATACCGGAAACGCTGCCGCTGTTCGTAAATTTATTGATGATGCGTATGAAACATATTACCGGCGATATGCGGATGAATATGGGACGCGGATTACCGCTGAATTTACAGACGAACCCTGCATGACGTTTCGCATCGGGGTTCCGTTCGGTGCAGTGCCTTTTTCTTCCGGTATCGAGTCCCGTTTTGAGCAGATGCACGGATATTCGTTGAAAGATAACATCTATCATCTTTTTCTAAATGAACCGGAAAGCATGCGCTTTCGGATTCATTATTACCGGACAATTAACGATCTTTTTGAAAACAACTTTTCGCGACAGATCGGAGAATGGTGTGAAAAACATAGAATTTCATTTACCGGTCATTATATGAATGAACACGGAGTTTTTGCACAGCAGAACTGGGGTGTAAAAATCATGCCGAATTACCGGCATCAACAGATTCCGGGGGTCGATATTCTGCGCCGCCGGATTGATGATCGGATAACAGCCAAGCAGTGCCAGAGTGTTGTTAATCAGTATGAAAAAAAGCGGATGCTTTCAGAACTCTATGGTGCTGCTGGCGGAAGCCTCAATTTTGAAGACAGGCGGTGGATTGCTTTGCAACAGATTTGCCTCGGAGTTAATCTCCTAAATCCGCATTTGTCACTGTACACAATGGCCGGGTGCCGCAAACGGGATTTTCCGCAAAATATTTTTTATCAGCAGCCATGGTGGTCGCTTAACTCCGTTGTCGATGAACCGTTGTCCAGACTTTGCTATATACTTTCACAGGGTAAATATGCGGCAAAACTATTGTTGCTTCATCCGCAGGAATCGTCTTTTGCCCTTTGGCAGGCATTGACGAACGCTCCGCAAAATAAACCGCTGACAACCTTTGAGAACCGGGAATTTCATTCTGTAACTTCAGAGTGCCGGGAAAAAATCCAATCCATTGATTCCGGTTTTCTTGCGTTGATTGATACCTTACTGGGAGCTCAGTTAACATTTGATTTGGGTGATGAAACCATTTTGGCGGAAACCGCTCGTATCGTTGATCATCAAGGAAGTGTTCTGTTGCAAGTTGGAGCGTCCGCGTACGAAGCCATCCTCTTGCCGTCTATGTATACTCTTTCGTCGACAGTATTTGATTTGTTGAAAAACTTCACCTTGCGTGGCGGAAAAGTTCTGCTTTCAGGTACACCGCCGGCGTCTATTGATGGGATTGCATCACCGGAGTTAAAAAAATGGACAGGGCAGCTTCCTGTTTTGGATTTTGATAAAGCCGGTGAAGTATTAAATTCCCTGTGCCAGCCGTTCATTTCAATCGAAACTGTTTTTGGCGGCAATCAAAGCCTGTGCTGGACGCATGTCCGTGATATGTCCGATAACTCTCGCGTGGTCTTAATTGTAAATCTTGACCGCAAAGAACAGTTCAATGCGGCAGTGTGTTTTCCCGGGCCATGGAGCGGGGCATATATTCTGGATGATCGCACAGGACAAACCATTCCTGTTTCAACGGAATCATTAACTATTGGGTTGCAGATGTCGGTGTCTGTCGCTCCGGCAGACTGCCTGTTGATTCAGTTGCGACATGAAATGCCGGTATGTCCCGTGGATTCAGGGGGAGATAAAAAAACTAAAGAATTGTCGAATTGGGTTGTTTCTCGCATGGACGACAATGCGCTGCCGCTCGATACCGCGTATTGGCGGGAAAGTGCAGAGTACGATTGGTCAGCTTATTCTGTTCCGATCATTGCGCTTCAGGAAAGCTTAAATAGACGCAAATACAATGGATATCTTGGATTGCGTTTTTCAGTTCAAGGTAAGGATTTGTGTTGTAACCGTAAAATTCATCTGGTTGTTGAACATCCGGAACGTTGTAAAATATGTGTTAACGGAATTCAGGTAGAATATCAGGGACTTCCTTTCTGGCGCGATATCCGGTGGATGCCAATTGATATAAGTGGGCTTCTTTCCGCCGGGAATAACTGGATTGAATTAGAATATCTGCAATTTCAGTATGGAGATCTAACCTTGATTGATGACTATTTCGGTCGGTATGGGACTGAAATCGAAGCAATTTATCTAGTTGGCGATTTTTCAATATCCGGAAATATAACCACCGGTTTTACGCAACCGGAATGGGATGAGTGGGGTCTTCCGGAAATTGATGTATACCGAGTTAGTGCGCCGGTACTAGGGCATTCAGTGCAATTGAAGCAAGGCGATGTTGTTTTGCAGGGGCTTCCGTTCTATGCCGGGCGTATTATGTATGAAACTGATTTTTATTATGACGGGACTGCTTCATCTGTTTGGCTTTCGATCAGAAAATTCTCCGCGACAGTTACCGAAGTCTTCATAAACGGAAATCGCGTTGGCACCGTTGACTCTTCGTTCGGAAAAATAAAATTAAACCATGTCCTTCATATTGGTGAAAACCACATTCGGATCGTGGCTTTTAACTCTTTGCGCAATTTGCTTGGGCCTCATCACCATCCTCACGGAGAACTTTGCAATGTCAGACCGAAAGATTTTCTGCCAAGCGAGATTTTTCTGATTCAGAATCCTGTGAATGTCGTCGAGAAATGGGGAGGCGAAGGAATTATTCCGATGGATTGGATCGCAGATTATTTCGTTATAGGGTTTCAGATTGGTGACGTGGTGCTTACAGAAATATCCGTTTGATTTCAAATCATCAAATGGTTTCTGTAATTAAGATATTTTACAAGCTGCAATAATATTAAGTCATTAGCAAAGGGATATTGTGGACTACAATCCATTGTCTAAAAAGTTAAAAGCGCTTGATGCTAAGCTGCTGGAACTAAAGCAAAGCGAAAGAGAACTTACCAAAGAACTCGAATGGTATAAGCATTTCAGCCCTGAAGCGCAGGAAGATAAACGACAAAAATCTTTATCAACGATTCAAAAACACCATGCATTGCTCGAAGATATACATGCCGAGACTCTTGCAGTAACAAATGAAATTAAACAACATCAGGACAGCATTCAGGATATTGATGAAATTTTAGAAAGTTTCGATACAAACTGGTACAAGGATCTTGATCAGGAAACGCTAGGAAAACTGCGCTGTTACTATCCAGAAATAGATGATAAACGTGCGCAGGCAGACATAACCAATAAAAAGATGTTATGTGATATCAGTAATTCGGAAGCACGCATATTCAGTTTGATGAAAAACATGAGAACTGTTTGTAATCCGTTGAACTGGTTTAAGTCCGACCAGGTCCAGCTGCGGAATGAGTGTAATGATTTAAAGAATAAAATATTAGACTGTAAAGAACGACGGGTATGGCTGAGAAAACAATTAAACGAGCTGAATCCTAAGGCTCGCTACAGAGATGCTCAGGTGGAGCATCAACGCTGCATAGACTCGTTGCAGGATGAAATTAAAAAAAATGAAACCGGGAAAATTTTGTGGAAGCAGGGGATTTTTTCCAAGGAACAATTCATCAAGGATTTAGCTGCAGTATCTAATAAATATAATAACTTTGATTTCAAGGAGAAGGCGCGCAATCAGAAGGAAATGCATAATGAAATCACGTTCTTTGAGAAGGAACGCGAGCGTCTTGCTGAAAAAAAGAAAAATAATGATGAAAAAATCAATCCGATTATCAATGAAATAAAACGGCTAGAAGACCGTATTAAAAAAACCAAAGACAAAATTCAAAAAGCAACCGAATTTGCCAAGGCACTTTCGAATGAACCTAATTCTTATGAGCGATTTAAACTCCACCGAAAGTATGAGACCGAGTTCGGTTTTGAGAAACCGGGGCCAGGGGCTCTTGTCAGACGAGAATCTAAAAAGCTGGCGGCCATGGAAAAAAGCTTATCAATGGAGAAAAGAAGACTCGCACAAATTAACAGAAAGGTTCTGTGACAGATCGATACGATTATTATAGATGGAAGCGATTTGTGTTACGAAGGTGATCGTTTTATAGGCACACCGTTATTGGTATTAGTGGTAGAAAAGCTGAAAACACAGTATAATATAATAATTATTTTTGATACCTCCACAGTTCGCGGGAAACTGAGTACCAACAGTCTGGCATTAAAACGTCGATTCCCTCAAGATGTCAGAATTCATGTTATTGCGGGCGGGGCAACTGCTGATGAAACAATCCTTGATTTGGCTTCACGCAACGACAAAACGTACGTCCTTAGCAATGACAGCTTTTCAGCGTATAAAGAAAAAGAAGTAATACAACACGACCGACGGATTCGCTATCAACTCGTAGAGGGGAATATTTTTATTCGTGATTTAAGTATCACCGTTCTTCAAGAGGAATACGTTGAGAAAAATTTGTCGCCTGATGATAAATTGGAGCGACTGCTTGCTGATTTGCTGTGATTTGTAAATACGGTCTCTTTTTTTAGCCCTCAGGCATCCTGAACTAACCCATAATGGGTGTCATTCATCGCAGTTCGGAACAGGAACCAGTAATTTCACACCAGCACCTACAGCTAATTCATCCGTGATATTATTCCGTTGCATGATGGCATCCTTGGAACTGCCGTACTGCTTGGCAACATCATCCAGAGTTTCTCCCGGATAAAGGACATGGTCGTAAACCGATTCCTTTGGCGACGTAGATCCTAAGCCTTCAGGCTCTTTCACATACCCAAATTTTGCGATCATCATTGGGCTTCTTGATGCCCATTTGTAGCGATGATTTACTCTTCTTATTTCCATAACTTAATTCCTTTTAATCAGCGTCCCAGCCAATGGATTGCGCCATCGCCAGCCCCGCGCTGGTAACGCCCAGTCCCATGAATTTAGAAGGCCCCTGAGTCTGGATTTTTACATAAAAGCCGTTTTCACAATACAAACGGGATTCCCACCACCATGGAGTATCAATAGGATTGCCTCTCAAAAATTCATCTGTTCCCCGCAAATATACGACACATGCAACAGGAGAATCTGAACCATCCAGCGGATCATAAAACGGCGTTTCATTCACCCGTTCAAAACCGTACATTGACTCAACTGAGTTCAGAACACTTGTAAAATGACGCTGGAACTCTTCTGACGGCGCAATGAACTTAAAGCCTGAATCGTTCTGATTGCTGAAAACCGGGGAACCATCTTTATTTTTCATCACTTGAGCGCCAATGGTGCCTTCTGCCGCACGGTAGATTGTCACAATGGATGTGATATCCGAGGCAGAGTCACAATATACCAATTGAATATCGTCGTTGTAGGTGAACCCTTTTACTTCCTGCAAAATGAGTTCGCCAGCTTTTACAGGCATCAGCATATCTGTCGTTCGTATATACACTTTCCCGTCAAATATCTGATACAAGTCCGCCGGGTTTGCCGTCGTTGCAACATCAACGAGCTGAATAGCTGTACTCCGTTGCTCAGTCGTCATTCTGCTCATTAAATCTGCGCGCAACTCTTCGGTTCCGTTCAATCCATTGATGCCCGCCATGGACACCCAGTAATACGCTTCGACATAATCCTGCTGAATTCCAATTCCCTTGGCGCACATATGTCCCAAATAAATCTGCGCTTCTGCAAATCCCTGGACAGCAGCCCGCCGCAGCCATTTTTCAGCTTTCACATAATTCTGGGGAATACTGACCCCCTCATAATAAGCTTCACCCAGATTGTATTGTGCGCCGAAGAACCCGCGCTCTGCGGCCTTGCGCCACGAATCAATGCCTTTATCAATATCCTGTTCTACGCCATCACCGTCGATGTACGCACAGCCAAGCGATGTTTGCGCCTCCACACGACCCTGTTCAGCATCGTTTTTTACCCGCAGAAACCTGTCTTCTGCATCCATTATTGCATCCATAAAACACTCCTTAAAAACTGTTAATTTATCAATACAAGAAACATGCGTATATTATTGCATGTTAATATCTTATGATAAACAACAATCTGAAGTTTTTATGGAATAAAATGCCCTTGAAACAGCAGGATTTCGTTGTGATCTACTCCTCCGGCAAACTGACTTTCACTCCGAAAAAGCGGTGGGTGGTATTGGTGGCATCGTGCTTTTTCCAATCATTGGTCAACGTGATGCGGCCTTCGACCGTGTAAACGCGTCCTGATGCGGTCAGATCAGGCGTCCAGCCGATCTGTTGTACACCGTTGGTGAAATATATAAGAAAACGGTCAAGTGTATTGGTCGGACAGGTTCCGGTAAGATAATCGTGCCATACCGGCGCATCTTTAATGGAATCATCTAGCGCCGCCGCTTCATAATCATTGTTTGTAACCAGACTATATTCATCTAGCCAATAGTGAGGAACCGGCACAGGTGTTGTCGCGGTATCCGCTACGAATTCATACGCACCCATATCGACCGTACCGCTTTGAATACGTGGATTCCCGTCAAGATCAATCTCACCAACAGCAAGTGCATTGCTGCCTGTGTTGATGCATGGAGAACCTATCTGTAACCGATAATCTCCATTTGCCGTATCCACAAAAAGCGGATCATTAGAAATATTGCCAGAGCCAGAAGGCAACGGCGTTGTGCAGGAATAACTGAATGTGCATAAATAATGATTCGAAACCACTCCATTAACTGTATTACTCCAGATAATACAATTATTAAACGTTCCATAATATGAACCACCACCGACCCTGCCAGCTGTATTACCAAAAAGGGTGCAGTTATTTAAAAACCCAGAATATGCCCCTCCGCCATCAAAGGCTGCCGAATTATTAACCAATATACAATTATTCAGCGTTCCACCATACGACCCGCCGCCACGAGTGTAACCACTAGTACCAATCGCCGTATTTTCCATCAACGTACAATTATTCAATGTACTGGTATACGTACCGCCGCCTTTCCCAGACCCAGACCCAACTCTGCCTGCCGTATTTCCCGTCAACATGCAGTTATTCAGTATTCCGCCATGTGCTCCACCTCCACGTCCAGAACCGGAACTGTTGGTATTGGATCCGCTTGCCGTATTTCCCGTCAATACACAATTATCTAATGTTCCGCCATATGCGCCGCCTCCATAGCCGGCACTGGTACTGGTGCCGTTTCCGTCTGCCTTATTTTCTATCAACACACAATCATTCAACGTACAATTGTTCACTCCGCCACCATAGCCGTAACCGTAACCTGTACCGTTGCCGTAGCTAGCGTTGCTGAGGCCAGTACCGGTACCCTTCGCCGTATTTTCCGTCAATGTACAATTATTCAGTGTACTGTCACTTGCTCCGCCGCCGTAGTCACGGCCAAAACTTGACCCATAGCTTGAACTAGAGCCGCTCGCTGTATTGTTGGAAAGGATACAATAATTCAAAGTACTGCCGTAGGCCCCACCGCCATAGCCATTGCCATTGCTTGAACCGGATCCGCTTGCTGTATTTCCTGTCAGCACGCAGTTATTCAACGTTCCACCGTACGCCCCACCGCCATAGCCATAGCCACTGCTTGAACCGGAATAGTGTGCCCGCCCGTTCCGCAATGTAAAGCCGACAAGAACGGTGCTGAAATGATTGGTCGCTGATCCCAGCGTCGCACAACGACTAGAATTTTTGCCATCAATAATGGTGTACTCTGCACCATTTATACTCTGAATAGTGATGGCTTTATTACCGGTCGAAATCGGTGCATAAGTCCCATTTGTTACCCAAATGACATCCCCGGCAACCGCATTATTAATGGCAAGCTGAATATTAGTGTATGCTGTTTCCCAGCTTGTGCCTCCAGCTCCCGATCCAGAACTGCTGACATAGAGCTCTCGCGCTTCTACACAGGAAAAAGACAGTCCGACCCAAAGGAAGATTTGCCTTATTTTTATCGATTCTCGCTTTCTATTTCGTTTCACCTGAAACTTTGGAATGCATTCCAAAAACTCATAAATGCACATTTTTAATGGTGTAGAAGTATTTGCACTACTTTGGTGGTGTGTCAAGCATGCAAACACACGATACAAATACTCAACGGAAGATGCTGGGAGAGACTCTTCAGGCATATCGCAAAACAAAAGGAATCAGCCAGGAAAAGCTGGCGGAAATGCTGGATGTCCACCGCAATTATGTCGGCAGGATTGAACGCGGGGAGCAGAACATCACGTTTGACACGTTATGTGGAATTGCACAAACTCTCGGCATCTCGCTCTCCGAGCTCTTTGTGAACGCGCAGCTTTGATTATGAAAAACCGATAAAAGGATAAATCAATGCTCCCTGCCGTATTCAAGCCGCTGGAGCTGTTCAAGTAAAAGCGCAGGCGTTGATTGTCCAGCATAACCGCGATGAACAGCGGATACGCCTTCAACCTCGTGTCCCATGATTTCTTGAGCATAGCAGTCGTCTATTTTTGCCTGATTCTGTGCCTGCTGGCTCCATGTGTGGCGGAGGCCGTGGAAATCTTTATAGTGCGAAGATTCCGGTAGCCAATCCTTTTTCCACCTGTTAAACCAGCGAGACATACGGGCGCGATAACCTTTTTTATCATCGTATGTAACGTCTGAAAATAACGGTTGATTCGTACGTTCCTCACGTTGTTCTTCCCACCACGCTTTAAAACCTAAGGCGTCACGGACGTACGGATGCACCGGGACGATGCGAACTGAACTATTATTTTTCACTTTCTTGGTCGGGCGATTTGCACGAATGTAGATAACGAAAATGCCATCCTCGTCTTCGTAGATATCATCAGGGAACAGACTGCAGATTTCATTCAACCGGAAGCCGTGATATAACGCCAGCACGGTTGTCCAGTAACGGGCAGGGTGCTGATCGACCTCTTGCTGAACGGGTTGAAGTGCAGTCCATAATTCCTGAAGTTCATCTTTTGTGTACGTTTTCGGACGTTTCTCAATCACCCTGTATTCTGGAACTCTAATATTTGCGGCAGGATTAACAGGAATCAAATTCATCTGATCTTTGGCATAGTTGAATACAACATTCAGATTTATCAACCTATTGCCGCATGTCCGGTGTGAAATCGGAGGATACTTCGTCGGGTCGGCCTTTGTTAGCTCTATGCACTCACGGAGTGACTTGCCGGAATACTTGTTTCCTTTGCTCATGTTAGATGGGACATATGGCAGACAGTTTTGAACAAAATCAATCAGATCGCGCTTCGTATAAGCTGTGATATCACTTTTCCCGCTCCATTCTTCCAGAATCCGGATATCTGCTTGAGTTGTCGTTTCCGTTTTTGCATCCCGTTTCTTCGACGCCAGCATCAGACGTGTAATTTCAGAAAGAGAGTTGTCCTCTGAGGAAGCAGTTGCTGGGGCAGTGGAGGGTTCAACGGGTTTCTGTTTGCTGTCTTCCGCCGCGTGTTCCGCTGGTGTTATTTCTAATTCCTGCGTGATATCAGCCATCATTTTAGAAAGGAACTTGCACAAAATCTTGCGTTGTTTCCGGTCTTCTCCGGGGCTGGATGCTTTTAACGGCCATTTAATCCCGATTTCATCAAAATCAAACTGTATTATAGACTGTCGGTTTTGAATGAACGCGATCGCACCCTCATAGTATTCCACACGCTCCAACAACGCGGCGTCATCTTCTTTATCCAGAATTTCCCGAAGATTGCGTTCCCACACCGCCGCTATCGTTTGTTCAAGATCGTCTGCTTTAGGCATAGAGTTTTTCACATCAACAGCTGATACAGTCTGTTGAACTTCTCTAGCTTTCTTGAACTCGGCATGCCAATGTCGCGACAAACGGTGTACTTCTTTTGCCATTTCGATAGGATCAGAAGTTTTAAGAGACTGAGTGATTTCAGTCTTTCCGACTTTAGCTCTGCACGCTTCAGGAACAACAATTCTGAAATGATAAATACCATTCCTTTTGATGACGTTTTTCAGCTCCATTGTAATAACCATTTCCCGCTCCGTTTTGGAGCAAACCTTTGTAGCAAACTGGCAGATTCCTTAGAAAAATCAATGTTTTCTAGGAATTATGTAAATTTGAGCGGGAGACGGGAGTCGAACCCGCGACGTTCAGCTTGGGAAGCTGACATTCTACCACTGAATTACTCCCGCAGAAGAGTGAGCATTTTGTACGGTTTCCGGCGGCGGGTTTCAAGCGTCTTGTCTCACATAAAAAGATACCGATGGGGTAAAGGGTTTTGATAGTTAATGGTCATGAGGTAGTCCTGTGGATGCGGATTGTCAGGCAGCCGATGCCCCGGCCTGTTTTTTGAGTTCTTCGATGTGGCGTAATTGCGTTTTGATCCGCTCCTTGAGGTCGAGCGGATTCAGCGTATTATACTCCCTTTTCAGTGCCTCGGTCTTTTCCGGCGTGAAGGTGCCGCTGGCGTTTAATCGCTCATACAGTGTTGGGACATCATAGATTTTTATATACCGGCTCCCGCTCCGAGCCTTGCTCGCCAGTTTCATGACCGGTTTACAAGTCATTCCGCTTTTCCCTGTCCGCATACAGTGTATTAAGTTCATCCACCAGTGCCGGATCGTCCAGCCGGTTATAGCCGAGCGGTTCACACACGTGTATGTGTTGAGTTTGTGATATGTGCGGTTGCGCATGAAAGAAACCGGCCGTTTAATAATCTGCTGTTTCGCACACCGTCGTTTTTTTATTTTGGTTTTTCGCTCGCCCGCAGCGCGCAGTTCGCGTAGAAGGTAGGCTATTTTTATTTATCTAAAACGGAGGACGCACGATGGAGGAAGGTTTGGTTCTGCTGGTGATCGGCATGGCGGTGGTTTTTGCTTTTCTGATTTTGATGGTTCAGGTCATGGATCTGTCGGCAAAGTTCTTTACAAAGTTTGCTCATCTGTTCCCCGAAGAGCAACCGAAGGCGGCGCCGGTAAAGGCAGCCAATGCCGGCGTTGAAGTAGCCGTCGCACTCGCGGCGATCAAGGCAAAAGGATAAGCAGAGAGTTTAATAACATAGAAGGAGTATATATCGTGGCTAAGAAAAAAATTCATATCATGAACACTGCGTTCCGCGACGGCTTTCAGTCCGTGTACGGCGCCCGCGTTTTTACCAAAGATTTTCTGCCGGCAGTGAAGGCCTGCGTTGAAGCCGGACAAACCCATTTTGAAGCCGGTGGCGGCGCGCGTTTCCAGGCGCCGTTTTTTTATTGTAATGAAAATGCATTCGACATGATGGATCAGTTCCGTGAAGCGGCAGGTCCGGATGCTGAACTGCAAACGCTGTCACGCGGTATTAATGTGGTCGGCCTTGAATCGCAGCCGCACGATATTATCGACCTGCATGCAAAGATGTTTGCGAAGCACGGCATGACAACGATCCGCAATTTTGACGCACTGAATGATGTGAACAATCTGATCGACTCGGCAAATTCGATTAAAAAATACGGCTTAAAACACGAAGTGGTTGTCACCATGATGGAACTGCCGCCCGGCTGCACCGGCGCGCACGATGTCGCGTTTTATGAAAAAACATTAAAGGATATTCTCGCCGCCGGGATTCCGTTTGACAGCGTCTGCTTTAAAGATGCCTCCGGAACTTCAGTACCGAAAAAAGTGTATGAAACCATTCGGATGGCGCGCAAACTGTTGCCGGCGGAGTGCAAACTGGTCTTTCACTCACATGAAACAGCGGGCATCGGAACAGTCTGCTACCTCGCTGCAATTAAAGCGGGCGCGGATCAGGTTGACTGTTCCATCGTACCGGCCTCCGGCGGAACCTGCCAGCCGGATATCGCAACGCTGTGGCACGCGCTGCGCGGCGAAGATTATGAACTCGACGTGGATATCGATAAAATCATGAAAGCCGAAACGGTATTTAAAGAGTGCATGGCTGATTATTTTATGCCGCCGGAAGCGCTGGCAGTGGAGCCGATGATCCCGTGGTCGCCGATGCCCGGCGGCGCGCTGACGGCGAATACGCAGATGATGCGCGATAACGGCATCATGGATAAATATGATGACTGCATTCAGGCGATGGGCGAAGTGGTTCGCCGCGGCGGTTTCGGCACATCCGTTACGCCGGTCTCGCAGTTCTACTTCCAGCAGGCGTTCAACAATGTGATGTTCGGTCCGTGGGAAAAAATTGCCGACGGTTACGGCAAAATGGTGCTCGGCTATTTCGGTAAAACGCCGGTTGCTCCGGATCCGGAAATTGTAAAAATTGCCGCCGAAAAACTCGGGCTTGAACCGACCACTGAAAATCCGGTGGATATAAACGACAGAGATCCGAAGAAGGGAATTGAAGCGGCAAAGAAAATGCTGACCGGCGCCGGCATCACCGACCTCAGCGACGAAAATATTTTTATCGCCGCAGCCTGCGGACAGAAAGGCATCGATTTTCTGCTCGGCAAAGCCAGCGTTAACGGCGTGCGTAAAGGTGCCAAAAACGCCGGTGAATCGTCCGGCGGCGGTGACGGCAATTATACCGTCACTGTGAACGGCAAAAAATACGCGATCGAAATCGCCGGCGACAAAGCTACGGTGAACGGCAAAGTGTACGATGTTGCAGTTGCCGCCGGAATCGATCAAGCGTCCGGTACGGCGCCGGCAGTTTCCGGCGAGGCCGCTGTGATTAAATCGGCAATGCCCGGCAAGGTCATTAAGGTGAATGTCAGCGCCGGCGACAGCATCAACGAAAACGATGTTGTGCTTGTGCTTGAAGCAATGAAGATGGAAGTTGAAATTAAATCTCCGGCTGCCGGCACTGTCGCATCCGTTTCCGTCAACACCGGCGATCAGGTAACCAGCGGCCAGGAACTGGCATCCATCAATTAAGGAGAATCTGCCCCATGTGTAAAGCAACACGAAAAACATTCGGGCTGATCGCCCTCTCAGCTCTGCTCGCAGCGGGCCTTGCCGCCGCGCAGGACGCAAGTACACCGGTAGAAAAGACAAAAATTTCAATTTCGGGCGGCTTCAAAAAACTCTGGAAGGAAACCGGCATCTACCGTTTCATCAATCCAAAAACAGCCGCAGAAAAACGCGCAGATTATCTTTCCGGCGCCATCAAAACCGCCGAGGCTGAAATCAGCGGAGGACATATTGAGAGTGCGGAACAATATATTGAACTCGCCGCCAAATCCGGTGCCGACGAACAAACGATTGCGAAGCTGAACGCATTGCTCGCAGAAGAAAAACTGCACGGCGCCGGCAACCATAACAGTCTGCTGCCGGAAGGCGCCGGACAGATTGTAATGATTCTCGTCGGACTCTTACTGATCTATCTCGCCATCGCCAAAGGCTTTGAGCCGCTGCTGCTGCTGCCGATCGGGTTCGGTGCAATTCTCACCAACATTCCGACCGCCGGAATCGCCGAAATCGGCGTACCCGGACAGCCCGCCGGTTTTCTCTACTATTTCTATCAGGGTGTTCAGCATGGACTCTTTCCGCTGCTCATCTTTATGGGTGTCGGTGCAATGACCGACTTCGGCCCGCTGATTGCAAATCCGAAAACCGCTCTGCTCGGCGGTGCAGCACAGTTTGGAATTTTTCTTGCGCTGTTCGGCGCGCTCATGATGGGCGGACTCTTCACTCTGCAGGACGCCGCTTCCATCGGTATTATCGGCGGCGCCGACGGTCCGACCGCAATCTTCCTCGCATCGCGACTCTCGCCGAACCTGCTCGGTGCCATCGCCGTTGCTGCCTATTCCTATATGGCGCTCGTGCCGATCATTCAGCCGCCGATCATGCGTCTGCTGACAACCGAAGAAGAACGCAAAATTGAAATGAAACAGCTCCGTCACGTCGGTAAAACTGAGAAAATTGTTTTTCCGATTATGGTGCTGCTGCTTTGCATCCTGCTGCTGCCGTCCGCGACGCCGCTTATCGGGATGCTCATGTTCGGTAACCTGCTCAAAGAGTCGATGGTAACCGATCGGCTGTCTGATACGGCGCAAAACGCGCTTATCAATATTGTCACCATCCTGCTTGGCCTCTCTGTCGGCTCCAAACTCGCCGCCGATAAGTTCCTGAACATTCAAACGCTCGGAATTCTGTTCCTCGGACTGTTTGCATTTTGCATCGGAACCGGCGGCGGCGTACTGCTGGCGAAACTGATGAACAAATTCAGCAAAGACAAAATCAACCCGCTCATCGGTTCCGCCGGTGTTTCGGCTGTGCCTATGGCTGCGCGCGTCTCCAATAAGGTCGGGCTCGAATCAAACCCGCAAAATTTCCTGCTCATGCACGCTATGGGTCCGAACGTCGCCGGAGTTATCGGTTCCGCCGTCGCAGCAGGTATTCTGCTCGCACTGTGCGGAAGTTAATTTTTGACGATTACAAGAATTGACCCCAAAACGCACTTTATCAAAGTGCGTTTTGGGGTTTATACGTTTAAGAAATTTTCTACATTCCGTATGTAGAACTTTACGTTTTATTTTTTATATTTTAAATTTCTACCTTAATTTTTAATTAAGGTTTGTATGCTGCCGATTTCAGATCCGGTTCTGGTATTCGCAATTCTGGCGCTGGCCATGCTCGTGGCGCCGCTGATTTCTGAGCGCTTGAGAATTCCGGATCTGGTGTTTCTGCTCATATTCGGTGCGCTGCTCGGTCCAAACGGTTTTCACATTATTGAACGCAGCACTGCAGTCACGCTGCTTGGTGCAATCGGCATGCTTTACATCATGTTTCTCGCCGGCATTGAGATTGATTTGTATCGCTTCATGCGCAGCTATAAACGCAGTATCGCGTTTGGAATGCTGACGTTTCTCGTGCCGCAAATCCTCGGTACGTTCGCCGGACGTTATATTCTCAACATGAACTGGCCGGCGTCGCTGCTGCTCGCCAGTATGTTTGCATCGCACACGCTGCTGGCATATCCAATCGCCAGCCGCCTCGGAATTTCACGCAGCGAGCCGGTGGCTGTCACCGTTGGTGCAACCATCATCACCGACACACTCGCGCTGCTTGTCCTGGCTGTTATCGCCGATTCTGCGCGCGGCATGACACTCGGCGCCGGTTTCTGGGTAACGATCATTTTCGGCATGCTCGCTTTAACGGCTTTGACGTGGCGGGGAATTCCATTGGCCGCGCGCTGGTTTTTTCACCGCGTGCCGGAAAAAGGCAATGCGCAGTTTTTATTCGTTATCGTCGTTGTTTGCGTGTGTGCGTGGCTGTCGCATTTCGCGCGCATGGAACCGATTATCGGCGCATTTCTCACCGGCGCGGCGTTCAACCGGTTAATACCGGAGAACAGCGCGCTGATGGCGCGCATAACCTTCGCCGGCAACACGCTTTTTATCCCGTTTTTTCTTATCTCCGTTGGAATGCTGGTCGACGCTGGTGCCATGATTACCGGTACGCGCGGGCTGATTGTCGGCATAACCATGGTTGTCGCTGTGATTCTCACCAAATATGTTGCGGCGCATCTGGCGCGCCGGTTTTGCGGTTACAGCCGCGATACCGGCAATGTCATGTTTGGATTGAGTGTGGTGCAGGCGGCGGCGACGCTCGCAGCGGTTGTTGTCGGGTTCAACTTAAAAATTTTTGATGAAGCCGTTTTGAACGGTGCAATTCTCATGATCATTGTCACCTGTCCGCTCGGCTCGTGGATGGTCGACCGCTACGGCCGGCGCATGGCTGCCGAAGCGCCGGTACGCACGGCGCACTCCGCCGCCGAACAGCGGATTCTTGTGGCGGTTTCAAAACCGACGTCGGCGGCACGCCTGCTCGATTTAAGTTTTCTGCTGCGTAACAGCGCGCGTCCCGGCGGAATTTATCCGCTCACTGTAGCGCGCGAACAGGCATATTCCGATGAAGCCGTCGCGCAGGGCGAAAAACTGCTCGGCGGCTGTCTGGCGCACGCCGCCGCCGCTGATATTCAGGTGCAGCCCGCACTGCGCGTTTCATCCAATATTTCTGACGGAATTATTCAGGCCGCGCGCGAACTCCGTTCTGGGCTTGCCGTTGTCGGCTGGAGCGGCGAGCAGTCCGCGAGCATCCGGATTTTCGGCACTGTCATGCAGCATCTGGTGGAAGACTGCGCACCGCGTCTGATGTTCTGCCGGATCGTCCGTCCCCTCAACACTGCGCGTCGGATTATCATCCCGTTTCCGCCGCTTTCATCGCGATTGCGCGACCTGCCGGATTTTATTCGCGATGCAAAAATGCTTGCACATCAGGCCGGGACCGAATTGAAACTTTTTTGCGCCGCCGGTGATGCTGCCGATATTCTCTCCATCGTCGCAAAAACAAAGCCGGCGGTAAAAACTGCGGTAGAAGAGGGCAGGGTGTGGAGTCAAATTCAGAGAAGCCTTTTTAAAGAAATCGGCGCAGATGATCTGATCCTGCTCCCGGTTGACCGGCGCAACGGTGTGCAGTGGTCGCCGGCGCTCGACCATCTGCCGGAAATGATCGTGAAAAAATTTCCTGAAAACAATCTCATCGTTGCTTATCCGTCCGGTGCCGGCAATGCGCCGGAAAAAGAAACCGCGCCGCCGGAAGAAGCAGACTTGCCCGATCTGCTGCCGATCGATCTGGACGAAACCGGCACGCTTGAGCTGGCATTAAAACAGATGACGGATTTTGCATTCGGCGATCAGCCGGTACTGGCGCGCGCTGTGCTGCGTTATTTCCAGTCGTCTGCCGGTTCATTCCCTGTTGAACTTGCACCGCGCATGGCGCTGCTGCATGCGCGCTTTGGCGATTTGCCGCATCCGGTACTCGGAATCATTCGTATTCCGGCGGGCTGGCCGACGCCCGATCTGCCGGAGCCGCCGCAAACTGTGCTGGTGCTGATCGATTCCCATTCGCAACCGCCGGAATATCACCTTAAAAATCTGTCGCTCGTCGCACGCCGGATGCAGGTGGTCCGCCGGAAACTTAAAGGGTACACCGTCGTAAGTGCGCTGGAAATCTGTGAACTGTTCAGAAGTTCATCGTAGAGAATCAATGAGCGCGCCGGCGCATTCCCCATGAATATTTTTTAACGGGCTAACGGGCTTGATACGAATCTTGATATTCTGCGGGCGGTGTTTGTTATGAGTCAACTTGTGCCGGCATGTGCGGTATGCCTGCTAAACAATGACTTTTCTTTTCCGGCATATCGGCGTATATTTTCTCATTTTAATTTAGAAAAACCATGAAACCGCCGTTCACAATGCAGTTTAGAGTTCGCTATAGCGAGACCGACCAGATGCAGACGTTTTATAATTCGCGCGCGCTGGAGTGGTTTGAGGTCGGCCGCACCGAACTGGCGCGTGCGCTTGGTCTGCCGTATTCGGAATGGGAAAAGCGCGGAATTCTGCTGCCGCTGGTCGAGGCGCACGTTTTCTTTAAAGGCCGCGCGATGTATGATGACCTGCTTGAGATGTCGGTGACGATGCAGCCGGAAGGCCGCGCCCGGCTGCGGTTTGAGAACCGTATCACGCAGGCGTCAACCGGTGCGCCGGTTGCGGAAGGCCACACCGTGCATGCATTGGTTTCGCCGGAGACCGGCCGGCCGGTGCGGATACCGGAATGGGTTTTAAGTTTGACCGCGGATTGCGCGGATGGAAACGGATAATTTTTATAGAAGATAACGAAAAAAGATATGACCACAGAGTATACGGAGACTCAGAGAATTCACCCTCTGTGATCTCTGTGGTTAAGAAAAAAGAGTTTTCATGAAAAAGGAAAATCAAAAATCTGTAATCTCCCATAGGCAATCGGCAATCGGTAATCGGCAATTCTTAATGGGCAATGCGGCGGTGGCTTTAGGCGCACTGCATGCGGGTGCGGCATACGGTGCGGGATATCCGGGCACGCCGTCGAGCGAGATTCTGGACGATTTTAACCGTCTGGGCGGTGCGGCAGAATGGGCGCCCAATGAAAAGGTTGCGGCGGAAGTAGCGCTCGGCGTTTCGTTCGCCGGCGCGCGCGCGTTCTCGACGATGAAGCACGTCGGATTGAATGTAGCGGCAGATGTTTTGTTTACGGCGGCATACAGCGGTGTTGACGGTGCGCTGGTGTTCGTTGTGGCGGATGATCCAGGCATGGCGTCGAGCCAGAACGAACAGGATTCGCGGCGTTACGCGGTGGCTGCCGGTATTCCGTGTCTGGAGCCGGCGGATTCGCAGGAGGCGTACGATTTTACGCAGCTGGCATTTGAGGTTTCGGAACGGTGGAAAATTCCGGTGATTCTGAAACTGACGACGCGCGTCTGTCATTCCGGTACAATTGTCACACCGCGCACGCCGGCGGGAAAACCGGCGCCGCATTTTGAACGCAATATCCCGTATCGTGTGATGGTTCCGGCGCACGCGCGTCCGGCGCACCGGCGGTTGCGTGCGAAGCTCGCCGAGATTGCGGAATGGAACGAAGCGGAAGGTCCGAATAAAATTATCGCCGGCGAAAAAGACACCGGAATCATTGCCTCCGGCGTTGCATTTCAGCATGTGCGCGAAGCGGCGCCGGCGGCGGCGGTGTTCAAAATCGGCATGAGTTATCCGCTGCCGGTGAACGCGATTTTAAAATTTGCCGGCGCGGTCGAGACAGCCTGGGTGATTGAAGAGAACGATCCGTTTCTGGCGGACGCTGTGCGCGCTGCCGGCGGAAACATTGAGAGCGCGCCGGAAATGTACCGCTTCGGTGAGCTGACGGTAGATCGCGTGCGCCGGATTTTAAACAATGATATTTCGCCGGAACCGGTGCCGCCGCGCGGCATCCCGCCGCAGCTTTGCGCCGGCTGCCCGCACACCAAAAGTTTTGAAGTGCTGAAAAAGCTCGGCTGCATTGTCGCCGGCGACATCGGCTGTTATACACTCGCGGCGATGCAGCCGCTGGCGGCGATGGATACGCAGATTTGCATGGGCGCCGGCATTGGAGTCGGACTCGGCATGCGCCACGTTCTGCCGCGTGAAGAGGCGAAGAAAGTGGTGAGCGTAATCGGCGACAGCACGTTCGTGCACAGCGGCCTGACCGGCCTCGCAGAAATGGCGTACAATGTGCCGGATACCGGCCATGTGCTGCTGATTCTTGATAATTCAATAACGGCGATGACGGGACAGCAGGAACATCCCGGCACCGGCCGGCGTCTGAATCAGGAACCTGCGAGTCCGCTCGATTATGAAAAAGTTGTGCGTGCGATGAATATTGAAAATGTGTTCACATTCGATCCGGTGCGCGAAACGGAGGCGTATGAAACAGCGCTGAAAGAGGCTTTGGAAAAAGATGAGCTGACGGTGTTTATTCTAAAACGTCCCTGCATTCTCTCCGCCGCGCGGAAGTCTTAATGAACCGCGGATTGCACGGATGGAAACGGATTTTTTCAGTTACAACCTGAAAGATGTGAAAAAAATCAGAGAAGAATTTATGAAACCGGAAATCGGAAATCGGAAATCGGAAAATAAAAATCATCCATCATCAATCGTTAATATCAAGCTTGCTGGCATCGGCGGCATGGGTGTATTGAAAGCATCGCTGATTCTGGCAGAAGTGTTTTTCCGGCGCGGTATGGATGTAAAAAAGGCGGAAGTGCACGGCATGAGTCAGCGCGGCGGATCGGTGTGCAGCGATGTGCGTTTTGGTAAAAAAATATTCAGTCCGATGATACCGGCGGGCGCAATTGATTATCTGGTGCTGTTTCAGGAAGATCAGTTCCAGCTCTATGAGGCAGAGTGTTCCCCGAAAACGGTAATTTTAAAACCGGCAATGATAGATTTGGACAAACTGAAAAATAAACGCGCGCTGAATATCGCAATGCTCGGTCTGTTGAGCCGCTATCTGGATGCGCCTGAAAAAGTCTGGCTGGATGTGATTAAAGAAAATCTGCCGGAAAAACTGCATGATGTGAATGTGGAAGCATTCGGTCTTGGTCGACTGACGCCCGCTTTTTAGAGCATTTTCGGTTTTGTTTAGTACAAAAACAGCAACACTCGTGCCGGCGAACGCCGATAAAACACGGGGCAGGTATTCCTGCCTGTTTTCATAGTAGATTGAGCAGACAGGAATGTCTGCTTCACTTGAAAATTAAATGTGTTTCAATGCGGCTTTGCCGATGGCGTAGACGTTGAAGCCGATGTTGTACAGTTCCTGATGGTTCAGGTGGTTGCGTCCATCAAATAAAAACGCCGGACTCATCATTGTATCATAAATCCGTTTGTAATCGAGTGCTTTGTACTCATCCCAGTCGGTGAGCAGGGCGACGGCGTGCGCACCTTCCGCAGCTTTATACGGGTCCGGTTCAAAGATGACGCGGTCGCGCACATCGGCAAGCTCATAACCGGCGTTTTCGAGCGCTTTCGGATCGGTGACCACTACTTGCGCATTTTCGGCCAGCAGCTCATGTACAATTTTAATCGCCGGGCTTTCGCGCGTATCCCCGGTATTGGCTTTAAATGCAAAACCGAACAGTGCAATCTGTTTGCCGGCAATCGTATTAAACATTTCCTGCAGCATGCGCGCGGCAAACCGGCATCCCTGATAATCGTTCATCTTTACAACCTGCCGCCAGTATTCGGCGACTTCATCGAGGCCGTAACTTTCGCAGAGATACACAAGATTCAGAATATCTTTCTTAAAGCATGAACCGCCGAAACCGACGCTGGCTTTCAAAAATTTTGGACCGATCCGGCTGTCGGTTCCAATCGCGTGCGCAACTTCATTGATATCCGCTTCAGTTACTTCACACAATGCCGAAATACTGTTGATTGAGCTGACACGCTGCGCCAGAAATGCGTTGGCTGTCAGTTTAGAAAGTTCGCTCGACCACAGATTGGTGGTCAGGATTTTTTCGCGCGGCACCCAGGTTGCATACAGATCGATCAGCTTTTGCACTGCCGCCTGGCCTTCCGGTGTTTGGTGTCCGCCGATCAGAATACGATCCGGATTTTCAAGGTCGTTTATTGCGGTTCCTTCGGCGAGAAATTCCGGATTAGAAAGTACATCAAACCGCACACCGTTTTTTGCACCTTTTAAAATCCGTTCCATTGCAGCGGCGGTACGCACAGGCAGGGTGCTTTTTTCAACAACGATTTTATTTGAAGTAGACACGTCTAAAATCTGGCGTGTGCATCTTTCCCAGTGCTGCAGGTCGGCGGCGCAGCCGGCGCCGTGACCGAATGTTTTGGTCGGCGTGTTCACGCTGACAAAAATAATATCTGCATCCCGGATACCCTGATCTACATCGGTTGAAAAAAACAGATTTTTCCCGCGCGCAGCTTTCACCACTTCATCAAGACCCGGTTCATAAATCGGAAGAATGTCGGAATTCCACGCGGCGATCCGTTTTTTGTTAATATCGACGACGGTCACTAGAACATTCGGATTTTTTTTGGCAATCATTGCCATCGTCGGACCGCCAACATAACCCGCTCCGATACAAAGAACTTTTGTCATAAAACTCCTCCGATTTCCAAAACCGTGAATTTATAGGAAATTTGCCGGTAAAAAGGAAGCCTTTATCCCGTATACCGGTTCGTAAGCGGCATACGCCGGTCGCGCCCGAACGTTTTCGGCGTGATGCGGATCCCCGGCGGACTCTGCCGGCGTTTATATTCGCTTGAGTTAATCAGTCGTACCGTTTTTTTAACAGCAGCCGCATCAAAACCGGCGGCAATCATCGCGGTCACGCTCATTTCTTGCTCAACGTATGCTTTAATAATCGGATCAAGAATTTCGTACGGCGGCAGTGAATCACTGTCTTTCTGGTCGGGGTGGAGCTCGGCAGACGGCGGACGCTCAATCGTTGACTCCGGAATCACTGCGCCTTGCCGGTTGCGCCAGCGGCACAGATCGAACACCAGCGTTTTCGGCACATCTTTAATCACCGCAAGTCCGCCGGCCATATCGCCGTACAGCGTGCAGTAGCCGGTGGCGATTTCACTTTTATTGCCGGCCGTCAGCACGAGCCAGCCGAACTTGTTTGAAAGCGCCATGATCATCGTGCCGCGAATCCGTGCCTGCAGATTTTCTTCTGTCAAATCCGCCGGCGCGTTTTCCCAGACCGTTTCAAGTCCGGCAATAAATTTCTCATACACCGGCAGAATCGGAATCGCATGGAATTCTATACCAAGCCGGGCTGCAACTTCTTCTGCATCCGCAATGGTTGCGCCGGATGAGTATTGCGACGGCATCGTCACTGCCGCCACACGTTCCGCACCGAGTGCGTCTGTTGCCAGCGTTAACACCAGCGCTGAATCAATTCCGCCGCTCACCGCGACAACAACTTTTTTAAAACCGTTTTTTTCAACGTAATCACGCAGTCCGGTTTTCAGTGCTGTATATACTTCTTCCAGCGGACCGGAAATATTCCGGCAGATTTCCGGTGTGGCGGTAGAGAGTGTATATTCTTCAAACAGCGGCGCACGGCTTGTTAATCTACCGTGCGCATCAAATGCCGCACTGCCGCCGTCAAAAACCAGTTCATCCTGACCGCCGGTCAGATTGCAAAAGAGCAGGGGGGCGTTCAGTTTTTGTGCGGCGCCGGAAAGTATTTTTTCGCGTTCGGTGTATTTTCCGCGATAATACGGCGATGCCGAAAGATTAATGACAATTTCCGGTGCTTCTTTTTTTAACGCTGCAAGCGCCGCACCGGAAAGTTCCAGAGAATCTTCACCGATCTGAATACCGGTTTTTATGTCGCACGCATCGAATGTAAACGCACGGTTACCGGCATCAAACAGATGCTGTTCATCGAATATGCCGGAATCCGGCAGAACCATTTTTTTGTAAACGCCGGCAATGTTGCCGCCGTAGAAAATAAATGCTGCGTTATACCGGCCGGTGCCGTCGGCAAACGGCGCGCCGGCAACAACATAAATTTCCGGCGGCAGTTCTTTCGCCAGCCGCGCAATCTGCCGGTCGCAATCCTGAATAAACTGCGGGCGCAGAATTAAATCTTCCGGCGGATATCCGCACAGTACGAGTTCCGGAAAAACTACCAGTTGCGCGTC
This sequence comes from Kiritimatiellales bacterium, assembly GCA_041656295.1. Lineage (NCBI taxonomy): Bacteria > Pseudomonadati > Kiritimatiellota > Kiritimatiellia > Kiritimatiellales > Kiritimatiellales bacterium. Next base: position 78,257 of record JBBADV010000002.1, read on the forward strand.
CGACTTTGCGGCGGCGATGGCGCTGGAAATAATTTTATTTGCATTCGCCTCCAGCGCGCCGACCGTTGGATTCATCTGAACTGCCGCGCACCGGATTCCGAAAGCAGAGCTGTGAACAAAATCATTCATTTTTCGTGAGGCGGACATTCCTGTCTGCCTGTTTTCCGGTAGTGAGCAGACAGGAATGTCTGCTCCACATTCTCATCGACGATAGTTCGGCGCTTCTTTGGTGATTTTAATATCATGCGGATGCGCTTCGTTCATACCGGCGGCGGAAACGCGCACAAACTGGCCGTGCTCCTGCAGTTCCGGAATGGTTTTGCAACCGCAGTAGCCGAGGCTGGCCTGCAGTCCGCCGCCGTATTGTTTCAGCACTTTGCTGACGGAACCGGCGTAGGGCACAACACCTTCAATGCCCTGCGGTACAGGCTCATCTTCGTCATTCAAACCGTAACGCTGACGCGATCCCTCGCGCGATTTAATGGCGTCCAGGCTGCCCATTCCGCGATAAATTACAAACTGCCGGCCTTCGAATAGAATTTTTTCACCGGGGCCTTCATCTGTTCCGGCAAGCACTGAACCCATCATTACGCTTGAGGCGCCGGCAACGATCGCTTTTGCGATGTCGCCGGAATGCCGTATTCCGCCATCGGCAATCACCGGAATCGAACCTTTCAGTGCACCGGCGCAGTTATAAATTGCGCTGATCTGCGGAATGCCGACGCCGGCAACCACGCGCGTTGTGCAGATGGAGCCCGGGCCGATGCCGACTTTCACCGCATCCGCACCCGCTTTACGCAGTGCCAGCGCTGCTTCACCGGTGGCAATATTTCCGGCGATCACATCGATGCGCGGAAAAGTTTTTTTCACCCACGCCGTCATTTCAAGTACGCCCTGGCTGTGGCCATGTGCGGTGTCAACCACCAGCACATCCACATTTGCAGCTGCGAGCGCTTCGGCTCGTGTATAATCACCGGGTCCGATGCCGGCGCCGGCGCGCAACTGGTATTTTTCATCACGGTTATAAAGCGGGCGCGTATTTTCAATTAAATCAGCAACATCGGTGTAACTGTACAGCCCGGTAAGTTTACCGTTTTTTACGAGCGGCAGTTTGCCGATTTTATTTTTCTGCATGATTTCATACGCCTGCTGCAGTGTTGTGGTTTCATCGGCAGTGATCACATTTTTCGTCATAATGTCACCGGCGCGGACATCAAGGCTGCGTGCGTATTTAATATCTTTTGAGGTAAGAATTCCGGCGAGCTCCCCGGCGTCGTTCAGCACCGGGAATCCGCTGAACGTATATTTTTTTTCGTCGCGATATGCTTTGATTTGCGCAAGCGTCTGATTTTCATTAAACGTGATCGGCGTGTTGATCAGACCGTTCAAATAATGTTTTACGCGCGCAACCGCACTTGCCTGCTGTACGATCTCAAGATTTTTATGAATAATTCCGATCCCGCCGTGCAGTGCCATCGCAATCGCCATGTCCGCTTCGGTCACTGTATCCATTGCAGCGCTGAGAAAAGGAATATTCAGCCGGATATTAGTAGAGAGCTGTGTGGTGATATCCGTGTCGCCGGGCAAAAAATCAGCGTACTGTGTAATCAGCGAAACATCATCGAATGTGAGACCTTCAAACCTGAAAGTTTCCATAAATTTATCGAGGTACTTATTCTGACTCATCTTTTGTGTCCTTTTGCCGCGACAGCTTGACGTTTATCCATTGTGGAGTCAAGCAGGGCTTTTGAGTGTACGGCATCCTGTTTTTTGACAGATCAACGCGGGTCAAACCCAACTTAGAAATCTTTTTTCCACTGAATCGTCGCTTTCTGTTCTTCCGTGCCGGGAACGGTTTCGTAGCCGGCTTCCCATCCGCCGGCAGGCAGTGTAATTGCACCGCCGGAAAATTCATAATCGCCGGTTTCCGGATTTTCGGCGAAGCGGAGGCGGAATAGAGGCAGAGCCAGGTGAGGAAAAAGATAGGGTGTGATCCAGCCGCTATTAATATTGATTTCGGATGATCCGCCGGAAATGAAGTCGGAAAAATTTGAATAACTGCCGGCGGAGCTTTTCGCAACTTCAGCGAGTGTGTTCTGTAAAATTTTATCGGCAAACGTTTCACGGCTGCCGCGTGTAGCGGGCAGTGCTGGGATATCAATATTTGTACGCCAGTCGGCGAGTGGAAACGCCGGTACTTCAATTTCACCGGCGCCGGCGGAAAGCACCGGCGCCGGTGTTTTAATTTTTCCAGTCTTAAAAAAATAAAATACGGTGAGTCCGACGATGAATGCTGCCGCGAATGCAAATAAAATTAAACTGTTTTTCCGGTTGAGCATAGATTGAATTTTTTGACCATTAATACGGTACCAGCATACAATACATTCCAAATAATTAAATGAATTAACCGGTCCTTCACATAACACAATTTCCGTTCGTGATGAAAATAAATTAAAAAATCGGAATCAGCGGTTATCCGCACTGAAAACAAAACTGCTCTAAAGGAGTGCATACGGTATTCATCTGCCGGGAACTGTGTGTTCAGCAGTTCACTGCCGATTTTTTCTCCGATAGATCCATTCCAAACCCGCACATTACGCCGGCGCAACCGAATTGAATGATCCGGCAGAGACGATCGGAAATTTATTCTTCAAATGAGGTCAGCATTGATGGAACAGAGGTTGCCACCGGACGGCGAATATTAAAAATATTTGTGGTAACTTGCGGCTGATTGGTGGCAACAGCGGTAGCTGTTAGGACCGCCATGGCATCATTGATCGATTCAGGCTTCTCTATGGATAATGTCGGGTTTTCATGCAGTGCGTTCAGCGGACGGTTGATGAGGTGCATGCCAAGAAATAAAATGAAAAGGGCGGCTATTCCGTAACGAGGCCGCTCTAATATCCATGAAAATCCTTTTTCCGGAAAAAGAAGAATTGACGCCGGAGCATTGTCCGTATTACGAACGGCACGCATGATGCTCTGAATATTTTTTTCCACCCGGTCTTCATTGGGACGCTCATACGCTTTGAGTGCAAGTAGTCCGATTAGATCCGACTCACTGATTTTCTGCTTTTCACTCTTCATTATTTCGCAAACTCCGCGAGTTCCGCCTGTAACTGCTGCCGCGCATAAAAAAGACGCGACCGCACGGTTCCTTCAGAAGTGTGCAGGATGCGGGCTATTTTTGCATGAGGGACTCCCTCAATATCATGCATCACGACCACTGCTCTATGCTTCTCGGACAGCTTCATGAGGGCTTCGTTCATTTTTTTCTGAAATTCTCCAAGACTCATCTTGCGAAGTACCGATCCTTTGCTGGAAAATTCCCGGTAAGATTCGGCCAGTTTGATGTCGGGATCGAACTCATCAAAGCTGATATTCTGCCGGCGGTTGCGTTTTTTTCTGAAATTAATCGTCCGGTTCAGGGCAATGCGGTAGATCCAGGTGTAAAATCCTGACTGTTCGCGGAAGCGCCCGAGTGCCTTCCACGCCCGCACAAAAACATCCTGTGTAACATCTTCTGCATCTTCTCGGTTGTTTACCATGCTGTAAACCAGCCCGTAAATTTTTTTATAATAACGGCGCGTCAGCTCCTCGTAGGCGGAATGATCTCCCGCCTGCGAACGATGAACCAGATCCAGATCGACCGGTTCATCCGCCTTCAACTGTTCTTCCCGCTCCGTCATTGACAAATTTTTCCTTTTTTATTCTTTTATCAGACTTCGGAGCAATTTGAAACGGTGAATTTCGAATATCGAACAAAACGCCGGAAAATTTCTGAAAATCAAAAACCGCCGGAAATTTTCCGACGGTTTTGGTAGGGACGCCTCGATGAGGCGTCCGCGATGGCTTCATCGAAGCCGCCCTGCCATTTAGCTCTGAATTGCAGCCTGCGCGGCGGCCAGACGTGCAATCGGCACGCGGAACGGCGAGCAGCTGACGTAATTCAGGCCGGCTTTACAGCAGAACTTCACGCTGGCCGGATCGCCGCCGTGTTCACCGCAAATACCGCATTTCAGTTCCGGACGGATTGAACGACCTTTCTCAACGCCGCTCTTTACAAGCTGTCCGACGCCGGATTGGTCAAGGCTCTGGAACGGATCGCACAGCAGCAGTTTTTCTTTCAGATAATCCGGCAGGAATGTGCCGATATCGTCACGGCTGAAGCCGAATGTCATTTGGGTCAAGTCGTTCGTGCCGAAGCTGAAAAATTCGGCAGTGTCGGCCACTTCGTCGGCGGTCAACGCCGCGCGCGGAGTTTCGATCATTGTACCGACCAGATATTTCAGCTTTACGCCCTCTTTCTTAATCACCTCTTCTGCAGTACGGCGGATGATTTTTTCAAGGAAGTCGAGTTCGGCTTTCGTGGCGATCAGCGGAACCATGATTTCCGGCAGAACTTTGATTTTTTTCTTTGCTTTCGCAACTTTGCAGGCCGCACCGATAATCGCCGCTGTCTGCATGACGCAAAGCTCCGGATAGGTGATTGAAAGACGGCAGCCGCGGTGACCAAGCATCGGATTGAATTCATGCAGCTGCGCGGCGCGATCCGTAACCTTTTTTAGCGGGATGCCAAGACGCTTTGCCATCTCTTTCTGATCTTTCGGCGTATGCGGCACAAACTCATGCAGCGGCGGGTCAAGCAGACGCACCGTTACCGGCAGACCGTCCATTGCTTTAAAGATGCCTTCAAAATCTTTCTGCTGAAGTTTTAGCAGTTTACCAAGTGCTTTTTTGCGGCCGGTTTCATCGTCGGCAAGAATAAACTCGCGGATTGCCCAGATACGGTCACCCTCAAAGAACATGTGTTCCGTGCGACAGAGTCCGATTCCTTCGGCACCGAACGCGCGCGCGTTCGAAGCGTCTTTCGGCGTATCGGCATTCGTACGGACATTAATTTTGCGCGCGGCATCCGACCACTGCGAAATCTGTTCGTACATTTTATAAATCGGGTGTTTTTTCGCCGCAGCGTTATTGTCAATCACACCGGCAACCACCGGGCTTGACTGCGTCGGAATTTGACCCTCGTACACGATTCCGGTGGAACCGTTCAGGCTGATCCAGTCACCGGCTTTATAGTTTTTCCGGTCGACGGTTACAGTACGTTTTTTATAATCGATCTGCAGAGCGCCGGCGCCGCAAATACAGCATTTGCCCCAGCCGCGCGCAACGACCGCCGCGTGCGATGTCATTCCGCCGGTAGACGTGAGCACGCCTTGGGCCGCCCACATTCCGCCCACATCTTCCGGGCTTGTTTCGTGACGAACCAGGATTACTTTAGCATTCGGATCTTTGGCAACTGCCGCTTCGGCTTCTTTCGCTTCAAATACAATTTTACCCACCGCCGCGCCGGGCCCCGCCGGCAGCGCCGATGTAATTGCTTTGGCTTTCTTTTCCGCAGCCACGTCAAAAATCGGGAACAGCAGCTGTTCGAGGTCATCGCCGGAAACCGTCATGAGCGCCTCTTTCTGTGTCAGAATTTTCGGCAGTGTTTTTCCGGTGAACACATCTTTTCCGGTCGCCATTTCTACAGCCCAGCGCACACCGGCGAGACCGGTGCGTTTGGCGTTGCGTGTCTGCAACATCCACAGTTTGCCTTCCTGTACGGTGAATTCAACATCCTGCGGATATTTATACTGGCGCTCCAGGCGATCCATAATTTTCAACAGATCGGTATGCGCTTTTTTCCAGACCGGAGATTTTTCATGCGGCATTTCATCGAGCTGTTTCGGCGTACGGATTCCGGCCACCACGTCTTCGCCCTGCGCGTTAATCAGATATTCTCCCATCGGCTTGCTGTCGCCGGTGCCGCCATCGCGCGTAAACGCCACGCCGGTACCGGACTCCTCACCCATATTACCGAATACCATCGTGCAGACATTCACCGCCGTGCCGAGCAGTCCAGTCACTTTATTAATCTGCCGGTATTTTTCAGCGCGCTCGGAATTCCATGAACCGAACACCGCGCGAATCGACAGATCAAGCTGCTGCATCGGATCCTGGGGGAAGGGTTTCTTCACTTTGTTCAGATAAACTTTTTTATAAATTTCGACGAGCTCTTTGAGCTGATCCGCCGTGAGATCGGTATCTTCTGCCGCTTTATATTTTTGCTTCAGTTTTTTCAGTTCCACTTCAAAATCGTGGTGTGTCAGACCGGTATACGGACCCATCACGACGTCGCCGAACATATCAATAAACCGGCGGTAGCAGTCCCAGCCCGTACGTTCCTTGCCGGTTTGTTTGATAAATCCCAGCACTGATTTATCCGTCAGACCAAGATTCAACACAGTATCCATCATGCCCGGCATCGAAATTGCCGCGCCGGAACGGACTGAAACGAGCAGCGGATCATTCGGATCACCGAGTTTTTTGCCCATCAGTTTTTCAAGTTTGCCGAGCGTCTTTTTCAGCTGATCCTCCATGCCTTCAGGATAACGGCCGCCGTTTTTGCTGTAGCAGGCGCAGGCTTCGGTCGACACCGTGAAGCCCGGGGGCACCGGAAGATTTGCGTTCGCCATTTCGGCCAGATTGGCACCTTTGCCGCCGAGAATTGCTTTCATGCTGCTATCGCCTTCGGTGTGCTCTTTGCCGAAGCCGTAGAAATAAACGTACTGCTTACCTTTTGCCATTTTGGCTCTCCTATTCGGTTTATATAAAAAGCGCGCCCGACCTTTTCTTTACCACGGACACGCAAAAAAATGCATGCTAGCAGAGCACAATCTGCTGTCAAGGCCAGGATACATTCCCGGGCAAAACACTAAACTGGAAGTAACGCTCCCTGCGGCAAGCCACCGGAAGTTTCTCTTTTCTGATTATTCATCCACCTCGACGGGGCAGTCGGGCAGGGCCTGTAAAAACAGGCGGCCGTACCATTTGTGCATTACACGCGGGTCAAGAATCACAACGGTGCCTTCGTCGCTTGCGGTGCGGATTAAACGCCCGACGCCCTGCCGGAATTTGATGACGGCGGACGGCAGTGAATAGTTGCGGAACGGGTCACTGCCGGATTCTTTAATCTGTTCCATGCGCGCCTGCACAAGCGGCTGATCCGGCACAGCGAACGGCAGTCGCACAAGAATGATATTACTTAACGCATCTCCGCGCACATCCACGCCCATCCAGAACCGGTCTAAACCGAACAGCGCCGCCGCGCCGTGCTCACGGAAGCGTTTGAGCATCGACTGCGGAGAAAGTCCGGCGCCCTGTACAAACAGTTCAATGCCGGATTCTTCGAGCGTATCTTGTACCTGTCCGGCGACGCGGCGCATGAAACCGGCATTGGTAAAAAGCACGAATGTTCGTCCGCCGGATTTCAGAATATAGTGCGGCAGAGTGCGTATGACAGCCTCTTCATAAGCGCATTCATTCAGCGGATCAGGCATTCCCGCTGGAATTTTAACGCGCATCTGCCGGCTGTAATCGAACGGTGAATCGACGACGAGCTCGTCGCAGTGCTCCGCGCCGATCCGCCCGCGAAACCAGTTTAGTGTATCACCGACGGCGAGCGTAGCGCTGGTCATAATCACCGCCGGAATTTGGTCGAACACAATTTTATGCAGAATTCCCGCGACGTCCACCGGCGCCGAATAAAGCACCGGCTGTTTATGCGTTTTGCCTTCGAGTGCAATCCAGTAGACATGCCCATCTGCATTCTGTTTTAAAAACGCCGTGAGCATGTCCATAAAATATTTGCCTTTGGTGCGTACCGACTGCAGTTCCGCTTTCAATTCTTCGTTTTCCATGTCGCGGATCAGCACGCCGAGATGCACGTCCATTTCTGCGAGCTGGTCCGGTAGCATCGTATCAATTTCCGGCGGTTGACACAGGCGTACCACCGGATGATCATCTGACAGTTTAAACTGCCGTTTTACTGTTTTAAAAAACTTTGTACTTTCGTTCCAGGTGCGATTCGTAATATCGGCACCGCGTCCGTCGCGCAACACCGCAAACAGCCCTTTCTGATTATCCTGCGTGAACAGCCGGCGCAGCCAGTGTTCAAGTGCGTAGCGTGAAAGCCGGATGCCGAGATTTTCCGCGGCGACGTTTTCCATCTGATGTGCTTCATCAAACACCACAAAGCTATAATCCGGCAGAAATGCGCCGCCGGACGCGCGCACCGCCAGTTCCGCGAAAAACAGATGATGATTTACAATCAGCAGATTTGCCTCATGCAAACCGGCGCGCGCTTTCATCATAAAACAGCGGTCATAATCCGGACAGCGCCGCCCGAGGCAGTTGCCGTCTTCCACACACACCGCGCTCCAGAGATCCGCCGGGGGTTGCGGTTCAACTTCCTGCCGGCTGCCTTCCGTCGCCGTATCCGCCCATGCGCGCAGCCGGTCGAGCTCGAGCTTTTTCGACGTATCAAACAGATCGCCGCTCATCTGCTGCGCGCGCGCCAGCCGGCGCAGACAAAGATAATTTGAGCGGCCCTTTACCAGCCGTGCTTTAAACTCTGTGCCGAGCGCATCGCGCAGAAACGGAATATCTTTCTCCATCAACTGTTCTTGCAGTGTAATCGTATACGTTGCCACCACCGCACGCGTATTCTGCGCCAGCGCATTGAGAATCAGCGGGACCAGATAGGCAAAGCTTTTACCGACGCCGGTGCCGGCTTCCACCGCCAGATGGCACGAGCTCGCACACGCTTCCGCTACAGCCCGCGCCATTTTCTGCTGCTGCGGCCGCACTTCAAACGGAAACTCTTCACCGGCGTGTGCCTGCTCCAGTGCGCCGCCGGGTGCAAAAAAGCGCTCTGTTACCGTCAGTGTTTCAGGATGTTCAACCGGACGAATCATAAATTCCAGCCATAATTGCAGATCGCCGGCGGCGGTGCAAAAAGATAGCGGTATTTTCGTTTTATGCGGATAAGAGACAAATTGTAAAAGTAACAAAACTGTCTGCGTTGAGTTTTTGCAGTGCTGAACGCCGGCGGGCATCCTTTTCATCGAATAAGACTGTGAGTTTCATCGGCTGGTCGTATCTGTACACGATAAAAATTTTGTCCAGCGCGGTGGACAGAATCCGTCCACGAATTTTGCGGATACATAATTCCGGCGGCAATCATTTGGAACGGTTCGGTCAGGTTTACGGTGTGTTCGATGGAATAAATGCGCTCCGGCACAGAGCTCCACTGCAAGGTGATCCCGGCGGCTGATTGAATGGTAAACAGGGAGTTCGCGTCAAACAGATCGGTTCCGGCGATCATTTCGGCAGCGTTTGAAACCCCGTCACCGTCTTCATCGCCGCTGGAATGAACAACGATGCAACTGCCGATGGTTTCGTTTTCGGATGCGCGGACCAGCATAACGGTTTGTCTGTTTTCTTCCCAAAGCAGTGCCGCCGGCGGTGCGACGACGCACCGGATATTTTCAAAGCTCACCTGAATCAGTTCATCTCCGGAATTCAGTTGGAAAATTTTTCCGTACCGCAGACCGGAAAATGAATTGGTGATTACACCGCTGGACATCAGATGAATTTTCTCTACCTCGACCGGTGCCGGAATACCGGCGACACTCAGGCGGAAAATTCCGCTGTTCAGCCAGTTTGTAATTGTAACGGCGGGGCGGAATGAAAATGCGTCAACTGCGGTTAATGAGATTTGCCGCCAGCACTCACCGTTTTCTAACACAAAAATCCGGCGCGGATAGAATCCGCGAAACCAGCCGCTGATCCGGCTGTCCGTTGCGCCGGAAACTGCTGCCGCCGGTTCAACGGTGCATGTGCCAAGCACACGATCATCCACACCGATCAACCGCATCAGCAGCTGTCCGCCTTTTTCAAACCGCCAGACGCGCGCCGGAAGCTCATTCATCGGAACATGTTCAAAACTGATTTGTTTCCATGCGGTGCCGTCGGTCAGCTCAAAAACAGTTTCATAATGCAGCCCGGAAAATTTTCCGGTGATGAATGTTTCGATGATATCAATCTGCTCAACTTCAACATAACCGGAAACACCGGCGACGATCATGCGGCGCTGTCCGAACTGATTAGTGATTGTCACTGCGGGACGATACAGCGGCGCGACGCGTTTTACACCCCCGACCGTCTGCTGCCAGAACTGTCCGTTGTTCAGTTTAAAAATGGTGTCGCCGCTCCAGCCGTAAAAATTTCCGGCAATCTGAGCGGAACTTGCCACGGTAATTTTCAGAGTCAGTTCGCGCGTGCCGGCAAAGCCTTCCGCGAAAATTTTCGCGGTATGCACGCCGTAGAGCGGCAGATCCCACGCCAGAATTCCGGTGACTGAATTTGTGCCGGTCGCGCCGGAAAATGTTGCGCCGACCGGCAATTCGCCGATGCTCAGTGTAATTACATCGGTGCAAACCGGATTTGTGGCGGTAATCGTTAAGCGTAATTTATCTCCGGCGAAAACAAACGCCTCTGTTTCGTTGATAAATTCCGGGCGCGGGCCGTGCACACCGGGATTCATCTCATGAACGCCGGCATCGGTAATTATCCATTCCTCTTCATCCCAGCCGGTCGACGGATGCAGTACATGACGTTTACGTTCAGCGCGTCCGTCGGTATAATCCCAGTTTGTACCGCTGCCGTTTACATCGCGCTCGCCGAACATATCTATCAGAATTCCGGTGCGATGATCACCGGAGCGGAAGAGGAAATAGGCATCGATGCCGTTGCCATCGACACCGGTACTTTCCTGATCGGGCACGATGCCGTACGCGCCGTAAAAATCGTCGGCGCTTTTGGCAATCACATAGGTTGAAACGGCATCGACAAGTCCGGTGAGTGCAATCGCACTCCAGCTGGTGCCGCCGTTATTCTGCCGGCATAAAAACCACCGTTCTGCCGCCAGATCAATTTCGGTCGCACCGGCGTTATACAATTCAACAAACCGTTTTGTGTCGCCGCCAGTACCGGCGGGATCGGCGACTTCAGAGATGAAAAACTGCGGACGCGGTGTCACTGCAATCCGCACCGCGTTCGTTGTTGCGCCGTCCTTGTCTTCCGCAATAAACAGTACGGTATAACTGCCGGCAGGCGCCGCCGGATTCCACCGGAAAATTCCGTTGGTAAAAATTGCGCCGTACGGCAGCGATTCCGCGCGCAGCGAAAAGCTATCGCCGTCAACTGCATCGCGTGCCGTGACAGGGAATGAAACTTCCGTGCCTTCAAAAACATTCTGATCATCGATAACATCAATGACCGGCGGCTGATTATATGCGTCGCCGGTAATCATAATTGTATCAATTCGTCCGGCGCCGGCGCTCGCAACAGCTGCGCCGTTTACAGCGGTGTTGTTCACCATCAGCCAGCGCAGAAAAACATTCGACTGATTATTGCATTCCGGCGGCAGCGGAACGCGCGTGAGCAGTGCATAACTGTTTGCCGCCGGAATTATAACTTCACCGCCGGCGACATCGGTATATTCATCGCCGCCGGTTTGATACTGCAATTTAAAATTCGCCGGTCCGGTGGCTGTCGCGGTTTGCACAGATGAAAGTTTAATATTCCGGTGCTTAACCGTGTTGATTTGAATTTCCCAGTACGCCGTGTGTGCGCCGCCGTTCCAGCCGTTCGCCGTCAGCATTCCACTGGTGAATGAATAGGCGGCCGGTTCCGGCACGCGTGTAATTTCTGCATTCAGATTCGCCGTAACTCCGGCATCGGCAACCCGGTCGCTATCTGCAAAGTTCCATTCGGCGAGCACCGAATTTCCGCCGGAAAAAATTCCGGTGCCGGTAACGCGCTGAAAGTGCTCCGTAAATTTTTGTGCGATTCCGGTGTGCCGTAAAATTAATACCGTTTCGTCATTTTGGTTTAAACCGGCGAGTCCTTCGGCTGTCCAGTTTGCCGAGCCGTGAATCACCGCCGCGTTTGTTCTGCCGGGATCAATCACCATATATTTCGCGTGAATCAAATCCTGCTGACCGGAATCCGCTGCGGAATAATCGGCGCGTGCGGCGGCGGTGAAAAACTGAACATGATGGGTGAGTGATGAATAGACTGCGTGCGAAACTTTGCCCGCATCTGTATCGCTGCGCGGCATCACGCCGGAAATTTTTACACCGCGCGCCGCCGCCGCAATCAGCGCATCGCGCACTGCGGTGCGGTTCAATTTATTGAGTGCAAAAATAATTTCGTGTTCCGCACCGTTAATCAGCTCGATGATATCTGCTTCGGCAGTGCTGCCGGAATCAGGGTAGGGCGCAAAACGAACCATATTTGCACCGGAATTTCCAAAATAAAAAACTGCACCGTCGTGTGCATGCGATTTGTCGGCATGATCGTGAAACCGGCCGGCGAACAGTTCATCGGTTTCGGCTTTATAAATGGAATAAAAATCATCGCTGCGGATTTCCACGGCGATGTTCCATTGATTCGCGCTGGCGGCGAGCGTGAAGTTCCATGATGCGACCATAACCACTTTATTGTTGATTCCGTAATCAAAGAGTCCGAGTTTGGTATGCATAATTCCGCCGGCGTGATCGTCGAGCGTCAATCGCAGCGGATTGATCGTGCGCGCCGTTAAATCACGCAATGAAAATCTGCCGCCGTATTGAATATCCGTTTCTGCTTCGTTGTCGACGATAAAACGGATTTGCGCGCCGCGATCAAGTGCGGCGTCGATGGCGTTAATGATTGTTCCGGCGCCTTCGTTCGCCGAGAATGTAAAGGTTGTCAGTGTTGCTTCATGCCCGGTGTTGAGCTGATTGATCCGCTCAATGAATGCGTCGCGAATAATAAACTGTTCGGGATAGGTGACGCCGGACTGCGACTGATGCGGCAGATTATAATAAACGTTCCATTCCGCCGGAACGGATTTTACCAAGAGGAAACAAAGGAAACAGAATTTTTTTACCGCAGATAATACAGATTTAAACGGATGCAAAATCAGATTAGACTGAAGAATCGGCCACCAAAAACACAACAATCCATGAAAATAATAACTTGTGTTTTTTTGTGCTTTTTGTGGCAACTGAAAATTGATGTCCATTCGCGATTTCTTAATCCGTTTTTATTCATGTTATTTGCGGTTACAGATTCCGCCGGTTTCCGGCGGCATCAACCTGATTGGCGGTGACAAAAATCAGCAGATTACGTTTGATGCTGCGTTCGCCTTCGGAGCGGAATAGACGCCCGATCAATGGGATTTTCCCGAGCACCGGCACACTGTCTTTAAACGTTTCGAGATGTTCTTTAATCAGCCCGCCCATTGCGATGGTTGTGCCGTCCTGGATGGTTACGGCAGTGTTGACTTTGCGCGTTTTGAACACAGGGCGGCGCGCGAAAAGGCGGTCGGCCTGCCGCTGCGATGTCCCCAGTACTTCTTTGAGCTCCTGTCCGTTTAACATGCTTTCTATGGAAAATGCGTTGTTGTTTCCGCCAGTGAAAAACGGCCAGAGTGTAGCGACATGTTCCTGATTAAATCCGGCGAGCTCGCGGATTTCCGGCGCCAGTTTCATATTGATCGTGCCGTTTTCGGAATCGAGCTCCGGTGTGACTTCAAGTATAACGCCGGTACGCTGCTCTTCATAGTCTAGAGGAATTAAACTGGTCTGTGCGTATCGCTCAATGCCGACATCGAATGCGGTCGGATACCAGTGCACTTCGCCGACGTGAATGGAAGCGGTTTCTCCGCTTTTCGTTAAAATTTTCGGCGCGGAAAGCAGATCGGAGCCGGAGGTGCGCTCGAGCGCGCGGATAATTAAATTCGCCGGCGTACCTTGTACTTTTTGAATCAGCAGTTCGCCCGCCGGACCGGTAAGCCCGGTGCGGATGGTGTCGCCGGAAATTCCAACGGGAATACTGAATGCGGTTTCACCGGTGCGCAGTGTATCGGAAAAAAGTTTCTGCCCGCCGGGCATGCTCCAGCGATCCTGATTAATCCAGTCGCCGGCGGCGCCGACTGTCCATTCAAAACCCAGTTCGTCGAGCGCGCCCTGAGCGACTTCAATAAATTTCGTTTCAATTTCAACCTGCCGCGCACTTTCTTCGAGCGCACGGCGGGTGTAACGGCGCAGCAGGGTGTCGATCTTTTCAATATGCTTCGGCGAATTGCGCACGAGCAGCATGCCGAATTCCGGACTGTACTGTGCGCTCGTTCCCGGCGGAAACGGCACGGTGCCGAAAAATTGGCGCACGTCGATCATACCGTTTGAACTCTCCGGCGCGCCGGAAGCCAGCATGTGCCGTACAACGGATTGAATGATGTCGAATTCCGCAGCGACCATCTGCGCCGGCGATTCATAATTGACCGGCGTTATGCTGACCATGCTGGTTCCAATCTCATATTTCATGCCGGCAATTTGTGTGACGATCTCCAGCGTTTCCAGTGCGGACAGTGCAGTGCCGGAAAATGTAATCAGCGGCAATACGGTATCGGAAATTCCAAAGACGACGAAGTTGACCCCTTTGTGTTCCGGATCAAGTTTCCGGCAGAGCGCCGACAGTTCGAGTACGACCTGCTGAATATCGGCATCATGAAATGCAATCGCCGGAATAAAAATTGTTTCCAGTTTTGTGCGCAGCGCAGCGATTTTCTGTTCTTCCGCCGACAGTTCATGCTCTTCCAGTAGATCCGCCGGAACCTTTCCGGCGGGCGCCGGCGAGCTCCACGCGGACTGAACGTCGGCAAGCATGCGCTTGCGCGTAGCATCATATAATTTTTCTGCGCCGGAATCTTTCTTTTCGGCAACACGCTTAAGCCAGTAGGCTGCATCATTTTGGTAGGCCGGAATTCCGGCAACCGATTCAAATAAATTTTGCGCGCGGTCGAAATCGTCGGAACAGTACGCCGCTTTGGCTTCATCAAATTGCACTGCCGGTGCCGGCATTTCTTCCAGCGGCTGATATTCCGGCACATCGATGATGATGATTTCTTCCGGCGGAGTATCAGTCACTTCCGGTGGATGTTCCGGCGCAACAAACACCGGCGGCGGTGTGACTGATAAAACCGGCGGTCGAATTTCCAGTGCAGTTTCCGGTTCTGATTCTTCTGCCGGCGGATTTTCTGGCGGCGGTGTGATGACTGGCACAACGGACGCCGTACCGGGATCAAATTCAAAATCGTCCAGACCGGCGAAAATATCATCGGCGCGACTGGCGGCAGAAGATATCATCAGCATCGCAGTAACGGTGCAGCAGGAAAAATTCATAACACTCCTTTTCCGTAAAATTCACGAAGCGGAGTGAAGAATAAAAACTTTTAAAGATAAAGCAAGAAAATAGGTTGGAAAAACAAGTATCGATTTTTAGAATAAAGATTGAAATCAATAAAAAACTGGTGGGCGATACAGAACTCGAATCTGTGACCTCTTGCATGTCAAGCAAGCGCTCTAACCAACTGAGCTAATCGCCCGAAAGAGGTGGTACGCTATATGAGTGCAGGGCTGCTTGTCAATACGTAGAAATAAAGTAAAAGAAATAAGTATTGATGCCATAGAAACACATAAAAAAAACTGTCACGCCCGACGACTTGTGCAGCGATTTCACGATCAATTTCGACAAAGGATTCAAACATGAGAACAGCGTTGCGGAATCGGCTGGCGGGAATCTCTGGCCGGTTCATTCTGTTGCTAAACGGTCATCCGGAAATCTGGAAACTGTTCGCAGGTTTTAACATTCAAAAATCGCACTGATGAAATATTTCATCAGAAAAAGTGCGGCCGGCAGAAAAAAAGACCGTGCTGAAGTTCTCATACAAAATGTTTGAAGCGGTGTTGCAGCGCCGGTGGAGGATCCCTGCAAGTTGTATCAAACCGCTGTCACATCCGGTTTTTTTTGCGTGTCTTTGTACAAAGTCGCCGCACCTGCAGGAATCAAAATAAATCGTTGATTTTCAGTTTATTCCAGCTGGTTTCATAATATTAAACTCTAGAACGTGTTAACACAAACGCAAGAATTCCACGATGAACGCGAAGACAATGAATCCTAAAAACATAATGTCCAGTTTGTCATACCAGGTAAATTCCCGGCGATAGGATTTCACCCGCTGGATGAGTCGCTCAACCTCATTTCGTCTTTGATAGATTATTGTATCGTAATCCCATGGGTTTTTCCGGTTCGGGTTAGGCGGAACAACAGGTATAAACCCGAGCGCCTGAGCCGGTTCTCGGGTTTCATCCTCTTCATACGCGCGATCCATAAGCAGATGGCATGGTTCCGGGATTCTGCCCATGCGCATCAGCAGTTCTCTGCCCCGCGGCGCGTCACCCTCGTTGCCGGTAGACAAGCAGAAAATTACTGCCTGACGAGCAGTTGCGGCAACCAGATGTATCTTTGTAGTTCGTCCGCCCCGTGACCGCCCGATGGCTTGCGGGCCGTTTTTTTCAACGCCCCGCAGGCATCCGGGTGAACCCGGACGCTGGTGCTGTCCAGTGACATGGCGTCGATCCGGACATAAAGCATGGCCTCTTCCTGCAGTCGAACAAAAATCCGGTTCAGTACGCCGGCTTTTGCCCAGCGGCTCATGCGGGTGTAAATGGTATGCCAGTTACCGAATTCCGCCGGCAGCGCCCGCCATTTACAGCCGTTTTCGAGCGCATAGAGAATGGCATTCATCACGGTTAGATGATCCAAAGAGACATTGCCGCGCTGCGTCGGAAATGCATCGGCAATCCGGTCGTATTGTTCCTGCGTAAGTTTCATGCGGCATTTTTACAACCATCCGTAAATAAATGCAACAGTGTTAACACGCCCTAATACATTTTAACTCGCTTTGAATACGCCTTGCCCCGATGTTACGTTTTTCGCGCAATTCCAAAACAAGCTGCCTCGTAGTCAGATCCTATTTTGGCTGCCGGGGAGTTGTGTGGTCGTCTGCTTTGGTTTTTTAATCCTGCAAGGCCTTGCGCCTGATACCGGTTCCACCATTTACGTAACGTCGATCGCGAGATGCCGCAACACCGACAAACAATCCCGGCATCCTCAAATTCTTCGTAAAGTCTTACCCATTGAAAGCGCTGCCGGATTTCTTTTTCCATTGAGGTACACTACAAATGAATTGAAATGATGTCTATGAATCACACATATTATGTAAAATCTGATGTATCCTGTAGATCCCGTTAAAAAACATTCTGGTTTTGTGATTTCTGACTTTAGACCTTTGACCTTCAGACCTTCGACCTGCTAGTTTCTTACAATGATTACAATTATTCCGGCAATTGATTTAAAGGGCGGGCGCTGTGTACGGTTGCGGCAGGGCGCAGCGGCGGACGAAACGGTGTATTCGTTTGATCCGGTGGAAACAGCGCGGATGTGGGTGAAAGAGGGCGGCGAATTTCTGCATGTGGTCGATCTGGACGGCGCGTTTCTGGGCAGGCCGGTGCACACGGAAATCCTGCGCGAAATTTGCACGGCGATTGATATACCGGTTGAAATCGGTGGCGGAATCCGTACCGATGCGGATATTGAAACGCTGTTGAATACCGGCGTTGCGCGCGTGATTCTCGGCACACGCGCATGTGAGCATCCGGAAGAGCTGGCGCGGCTGGTTAAAAAATTCGGCGGCGAAAAAATTGCGGCAGGTATCGACGCCCGCAACGGAAAAGTTCAGACGAAGGGCTGGGTTGAAACGACGGATATAACCGCGGCGGACCTGGCCAAACAAGTAGACGCTGCCGGCGTCGGCACACTTATTTATACGGACACTGCCCGTGACGGCATGATGGACGGTGTAAATGCATTTGAAACGGGGAAAATCTGTTCGGCGGTTTCCTGCAGCGTGGTGGCGTCGGGCGGTGTTTCGAGTGTAGAGGATATTAAACGGCTGGCAGCATTGAACAGTCCGAATCTTACCGGCGCTATCGTTGGCAAAGCGCTCTATGAAAAAACGGTGACCGTTAAGCAGCTTAAAAAAGTGCAAAACTGATTCCGTCATGAACCGCAATACCTGTTTGCCGGGTATTTTTTAACGGATAAGCAGTAACAAACACTTGAATATTTCACAGTGAACCGGAATTCTGTGCGGCAATGATCTGGATTTTTTACAACCTGGTTTTCCCTGTCATTTTTTTATTCATGCTGCCGAAATTTATTACGCGCATGCTGCGGCGCGGCGGTTACCGGCGCCATTTTGAACAGCGTTTCGGAATTTTCGGGCAGGGCGTGAAAGCGCGTTTTGCGGAAGGCGATCACATCTGGATTCATGCGGTCAGTGTCGGCGAACTTTTTATTGCACTGCGCTATATCGAGGAGTACCGCCGGCTGCATCCGGACGCGCTGTTTGTGCTAAGCACAACCACATCCACCGGTCACGCGCTCGCCGGGCGTAAAATTGATCCGCGCGATGTGCTGATTTATTTTCCGGTCGATCTGCCGTGTATCATTCGCCGCGTCTTCAAGATCATCCGTCCGCAAAAACTGATTCTGGTTGAAGGAGAGTTCTGGCCAAACCTCGTCCGGCGCGCATATAAATTAAAAATTCCGGTGGCGCTGATTAACGGACGCGTTTCCGATTCATCGTTCAAAGGTTATATGCTGCTGCGCCCGCTCACGCGCCGGCTGCTCGCGATGATCAACCCGATTCTGGTGCAGGGCAGACGCGACGGTGAACGGATTCTTGCAATGGGCGCACGGCCCGAAACCGTAAAGGTTCTGGGTACTGCGAAATATGATCTGCCGGCGCCGGCCGAAGATTCCGGCGCCGTTGCACGGAGCATTTTAAACTCCATCGCGGTTTCCGGCGATTCGATAATTCTGCTCGGCGGTTCAACCTGGCCCGGTGAAGAAGAGGTGCTTTGCCGGATTTATAAAACACTGCGCCGCGAAAATCCGAAAGTGTTTTTAGTCCTCGTTCCGCGCCACGCCGAGCGCCGGAATGAAGTTGTCCAGATACTTGCAGAACAAAACCTTTCATTCGCACTGCGGAGTCAATTCAATACCGCCGGCGAGACTTCCGCGCGTGTTCACACAAATGAAGCCGGAAGCCTCATCGATCATCCTGAGGTTTTAGTGGTTGATACCACCGGCGAACTGATGGATTTCTACGCGATTGCCGATCTTGTCTTCGTCGGCAAAAGTCTGTACAGCCACGGCGGACAGAATCCGATTGAACCGGCGTTGTTCGGCAAGGCGGTATTTGTCGGCCCGGGTATGGAAAACTTTCCGCTCGTTATGGAGGATTTTCTCGCCGCCGGCGCAATCTGCCAGGTGCCTGACGCCATCGTGCTTGAATACCGGATGAAACAGATGCTTGCCGATCCGGCAGCGCGCGCAAAACTTGGTGCAGCAGCTGCCGGTGTTATTGAAAAAAACCGCGGAACCATCACGCGCATGGTTGCAGAGACGGAATAGTAAATTCTGTAAATGATGCGTGATGCCTAATCAATAAAAAAGCCCGCCGGTCAGCGGGCTTTTTCGGCGAAGACGAATGAGATCATTCGGATTGATCTTCGTTGTGAGCAGCATCCATTTCCACCATCGCAGCCTTGCGGCTGAGACGGATTTTTCCGTCGCGGTCGACGTCGAGGACTTTAACCCACATTTTATCGCCTTCCTTGCAGATGTCTTCGACTTTACCGACGCGGAAGTCGGCGAGCTCGGAGATATGTACGAGTCCGTCTTTGCCCGGCAGGATTTCGACGAATGCGCCGAAGTCGCGAATGGTCTTAACGGTGCCTTCGTAGAGTTTTCCGATTTCAGCTTCAGCGGTGATCGCATTAACAGCTTTGACTGCCGAAGCCATCGCGATGGCGTCGCTGCTGAAGATATTGACGGTGCCGTCTTCTTCGATGTCGATCTGTACACCATAGGTATCGGTGATGCCGCGAATGACTTTCCCGCCGGGACCGATGAGCGCACCGATTTTTTCGGGATCGATTTGGATGACGGTGATGCGCGGTGCAAATTCAGACATTTCGGCGCGCGGTTTGGCAAGAACGCTTTCCATGTAATCCAGAATTTGCATACGGCCATCGCGGGCGAGGGCGAAGGCGCCTTCAACGAGATCCCAGCGGAGTCCGTCAATTTTGAGGTCAACCTGGAATCCGGTGATGCCGTCGCGCGTGCCGCAGACTTTAAAATCCATATCGCCGCAATGATCTTCGGTGCCGAGAATATCAAGCACGAGTTCAGCCTGATCATTTTTGCCGGTGAACAGTCCGACAGAAATTCCGCCGACCGGTTTTTTGATCGGAATTCCTGCGTCCATCAGCGCGAGCGTCCCGACACAGGCGGATGCCATGGATGACGAACCGTTAGAACCCATGATTTCGGAAACCAGGCGTATGGCGTACGGGAAATTTTCCGGCATCATCGGGCGCAGACTGCGCTCGGCAAGATTCCCGTGTCCGATTTCGCGGCGGCCGGTTGTGCCGAGACGCCCGACTTCACCGACGCTGTACGGCGGGAAGTTATAGTGCAGCATGAACGGCTTTTCTTTTTCGCCGCCGGTAACGGCGTCAACGGCCTGTGCCTCTTTTTTTGGCCCGAGCGTTACAACGGCCAGCGCCTGTGTTTCGCCGCGGTTGAACACTGCCGAACCGTGTACGCGCGGCAGTATGCCGACTTGTGCTTTGAGTTCGCGCAGTTCTTTAAAGCCGCGACCGCCGACCCGCGTGTTATGTTCCAGCACATTTTTGCGGACAGTTTCGATTTCGAGCTCATCGAACAGATGGAAATATTCGTTTTCTGGCATTTCCGGATAAATCTCGAGCAGTTTGGCTTGCAGCGATTCTTTGATCTCGCTGACTTTATCCTGCCGCTGGAGTTTATCGTTGATCGCCAGTGCAGCAAGCAGTTCAGTGCCGGCAAATTCGCGGGCTTTGCCGAGTTTTTCTTCATCCGCCACTGGGATTTCGATCACTTTCTCCGGCAGTCCAAGTTGTTTGCGCAGCTCGAGCTGTGCTTTGATGATCGGCTGAATCGCTTCGTGCGCAACTTTCATAGCGGCGACGAAATCGGCTTCACTGATTTCGTTGGCGCTGCCTTCGATCATCAGCGGCAGATCCGCCGTCCCTGCGTAGGTCAGATCGAGATCACTCTGTGCGAGCTCGGCGTGCGTCGGCATAATTACGAATTCACCGTTCACGCGGCCGATGCGTACAGCGGCGATCGGGCCCATAAACGGAATTTCAGAAATTGTCAGCGCAGCGCTGGAGGCATTGACGCTGAGAAAATCGGTATCGATAGTACCATCACAGCTCATCAGCATATTGTTGATTTGGACATCGTTATAGTAGCCCTTCGGGAAGAGCGGGCGCAACGGACGGTCGGTTACGCGTGCGGTGAGAATTTCTTTTTCGGACGGACGCGCTTCGCGTTTGAAAAAACCGCCGGGGAAACGGCCTGCCGCATAGAATTTTTCGCGGTATTCAACCTGAAGGGGGAAAAAATCCACACCTTCGCGCAGGGTTTTTGTATTGGTAACGGCGGAGAACACAATGTTGTCACCTGCTCCGCAGCTTACTGCACCGGCGGCCTGCTGCGCGAGCAGCCCTGACTCGAAGAACATCGGCTTACCGCCGACGTCGAACTTTATTTTTACTGTATCTTTCATTTCTTTCCTTACTTTCAGTTCTCAGTTGTCTGTTAATAGTTATCAGTGCATGGATAGAGAAGGGATTAAGGCGATTGATAACCGATAACTGGCAACGGGTAACTAAATAACAGCGCGCGCCGCGCGCCATAAACAAAACAGCCCCGTTATAAGAACGGGGCCGTCCTCTTGATTTAGCGGCGGAGACCGAGGCGCTGAATTAATTCTTTATAGCGCGCATCGTCTTCTTTCGCCAGATAGCTGAGCAGTTTGCGACGTTTATTGACCAGAGTGATCAATCCGCGCCGGGTGCTGTTATCTTTTTTATGCGTTTTCAGATGCTCCGTCAGTTCCGAAATACGGCCGGACATCAGTGCAACCTGCACTTCAACCGAACCCGTATCACGGTCGTGCTTCTGATATTCTTTCTTAACTTCCGCTTTAACTGCCTGATCCACGTATAGGCTCCTTCTTACCTCTAACTTTTCTTCCAACGTCTGTATTGAAGCGTCGAAATATACAGATGCGCCTATCCCTTGTAAACCGGAAAAGGTTGATTTTTTAATTTGATAACCTACCGCATAAAAAACCGTTTCAAAATTAAAACGGTTTTTTTGCGAGTAGAATTTTCTATTGAACAACAACTTTGTAAAAGATAACCGGCTCATCATTGTGCTGGTCATCAACAAATGATCCGGTGTTGTATACGGTCGTCAGATGAGTCCATCCGGCAGTCAGGTTGGTCGTAAACCAGATGTTATAGGTGCGCGAAAGTTCATCTGCCGGTGCCGGCCAGCTGATGGTTCTTGAGCCGTCGCTGTTAATTGATGACGTGACATTAAACAGCTGTGGCTGGACACCAGCCAGTGCACTCTGTGACGCCATCAATGCATTGTAACTTATACTTGCACTGTTGGTTGCCGTAAACTGGACATCAAGCAGGGTCTGTTGATCATGATAATTGAAGATTAACGCGGTGTTATTCGTGACCTGATAAGAACCGTTGGCCTTCAGGCTGCGAGCATCTCCATTGATTGTAATGGTCATATTACTTCCCGATGCGATATATCCGCTTCGGGGTGATGCTGTAATCACTTTTACTGCTCCGGACTTCGGGTTGAACGACACCGACTTTGAAAAAATCCGGGTGATATAACCGTCAACCCGATTTTGATAATTCGTCGTATAACGGAAGTTCGGATAGAAGCCGTTGGTTGTAATCACCTGAACCTGTGTATAATTTGTTCCGACGGTCGTCGCAAGGTTGCTGCTCAACGCAGTAGAGACGATGCCTTTATCCGTTTCAATCTGTATTGTCCCCTTATTCCAGTTGGTTCCCAGTTGCTTATAATGGAAATCAATATTTCCTGAACGGTTTAAAACGGCTCTGAAAGAGTTCGAACCGGAGGCATCCGTCCATGTAATATAAAACCGGTTTCTATCACCTAAGCCGCCATTACGTGTCCACGCCTGCACTCCCGATAAAGATGCTTTAAACGGACTTGCTGAATGACGATCTGAAAATACGACAGTTCCATCCGCCCGGACAATTAAACTCGTATACGCAGTTCCTGAGAAAGCGAACGGAAAACCGATATTTATGGGTACAATTCCAAGATCCTGCGGCGCAACAAGGGTCCCCTGAGAGGGGAGCTCCGTCCACGCAAAGTCAGTATTCATCGCTGAATATATCATGGTTCCTTCATCAATGATTGAGAAGTTCAATCCGGAATTGCCGGAATTTGTAACAACGATGTTGGTCGTTGTAATATATCCGGCCGGGCCGCTGAATATTAGGCCTGACGGTATGTCCAGCTGTACGGTTGAGTTGACCACGTTCACAGCAACCGAAAGATCCTGACTATGTTTATTATTCCAGACCACCTTTGCCGGAACAATATATATGCCTACAGGCATATTTGACGCATCAGCAGAAAAAACCACACTTTTATACTGACCGGAGGAGATACCTCCGGATTGAGGTTCGGCCCGGACCCATGTCGATGATGATGGCGTCATTACTATGCAGTCCCGTGATGAGCTCCCGGGAGAATGGGAAATGATTTGATTCCCAATGGCAATTTCGCCCCCCTCCCATGTTCCGAACTGGTAAAGATACATAATGCGTCCATCGTCAAGCAGCCATACCTGAAGTTCTTTTCCTGTCTGATATCCCCAAGAAACAACCAGTCGGTTTGCTCCATCGTACGTATCCTGTACAAAATGGATGGCATCCGTCGGCGAAAGAGATGTGCTTTTCGAATAAGGTTTTAAGCGGATGGAATGCTCACCTTCCATTAATGTGACGCTTCCGGAATCGGAAACGGAAAAGCTGGAATACAGAATGCCGAAAATCCGCATATTAAATCCGATATTTTCCGGAACACTGTGGCTTCCGTTCCATTTAAGCAATGTACTGCCGGTGGATCCGGGAAAGGAGATAAATTCTCTTCTGTCCACCGGTTTATTGGTGACCGTATAGCTGCCGGACGGCCAGTTTGCCTGAACTTCAAAGGCAATCGCGGACATTCCCGCGTTTGAAAGAATAAGAGATTCTGTGCCGGTATCTCCTTGCGGTACTGTAATTATGATACTCTCAGAACCCAGGACACCGCTGCTGCCGCCGGTTGCAGACATAATGCGGACTGTTCCGTTATTAAACAGATTAGACGTATCCAGTGTAACGAACGGCGGAAGATTAACCGGAAGTACTTGCAGCCCCTCATCACTTAAATATCCCCAGTTGCTCAAAACCGTAAAAGAGGCACCGTTAGTTGCAGATGAATTTCCTGCAAAATCCAATACCAGTGTTCCACTGGCCTTCAGAATATTGCTGCCATTTCCCTGTATTGAAGCAGTTGTTGTGTTCACAGCAAGGAGCGTTGATACCGATCCCGTTTGTATAAGATCGCCCTTGAATGTCATCCCGCCTGAAGAAAGGTCCAGCGCGGAGCCTGAATCCATGGAAGCGCTTTTAACTGAACCGGATCCGCTTAACACGGCGCCAGACCGGACGGTAAACTCAGCATCGTCAAAAGCGGCATTCACCTCCAGGGTACCCTCTTTAATCTCAAATTTACTGCTATATGCGGATGCCGCATTTAATGTCATCTTTTTCGCACCGGTTTTTTGAATTCCATGCGTACTCTTAGCTGTTCCATCGCTGAATGCACCGTTGAATTCAATATCATTATTCAGTTTAAATATGACAGGTTTGTCAGATGTTCGCTGAAGTTCAAATTTTGTGGTTACCGGATCCAGCGGTGCATTGAACTCAAACATAACCTGACCTGATAATCCTGATGCATGTCCGATTAAGATACTGTCCATACTGGCAATCGCTTTCGGATGTTCGAATCGTATGGTTCGTTCGTGAGTTACTGTCGAGGCGCGTACATTGCGAAGCCTCCCGATATAACCCGAATTATCACCCCTGAAAATAATCGTCCCGCCGGCATTTGGAAAATCGAGGAAAGAGGTTGCGTTACCGCCGGAGATTTTTCCTTCAAAAATAATGGTGGTGTTGTTAACTTGATTAAATGTTACTCCCCGGTTATTTACTGCCGCTATAGAAATATCGTTACTGACGATTCCGCCAGTGTTAAGATGCCAGCTGTTATTTCTATTGGGTGCTGCGTAAATGGTTCCTTTTCCGTTTCCAAGGGCGGACGGAGTAGCATAGAGCCAGTTCGCGGTATCAAAAACAATATCCCCTGAAAAATCGTTGTTATCCCCCGATAATGCGATTCGATATCCGGATAATGTAAGCTGATTCGTTCCGATAATTCTGCCTGAATGAACAAAGAGTCCTCCGTCAGCGGTCACAGTCAGAGTTCCAAGTGTTGCATCGCCGGACAGAATAATATCATTCACAAGTGCAAACAAAGTATTATTCCAGCTGGGATGAACACCGGCAATAGACATCAGGCTGCTGCCGTTTTCTAACACAACCGGACCTGTTCCCAGCGCTTCATGGTGACCCAGAATAATTTTTCCGGAATTTGTTGTCCCCCCGCTGTAGGCATTGGCATTCGCAAGCGTTAATTCACCGTTGCCGGTTTTCATCAAACTTCCGCTGCCGGTAACATGCCCGGCAACTGTTATCGGAGTTGCGTTCGAAAGAATCATAGCTCCTGTCAGCGTGATATCAGTATTCAGATTAGCCGCTGCAACCAGCATTGCGTTATCTGCAGTCAGCGTTCCGAATCCCAGCGCATATTCATTCGCAACCGAAAGTATTCCGTTGCTGAGAACCGTCCCGCCGGCATAGGAATTGACTCCATCCAGAGCCAGCTCGCCGTCTCCGGTTTTTATTAATGCGGCATTTGTCGTACCTGAAATGTTTCCGGATACTGTCAAAACCCGGGAGGTTGCAACAGCCCAGACCTGAGTTGTTCCAAGTATTGTTTTGGCGTCAAGGGTCAGATTTTCAGTAGCGCCGGACATATCAACCCCGCTGGAGCCGATCGTCAGCGAATAATTCGTATCACTGATTGTCCAGGGGACATTATTGCTGACTAAAGCCATTCCCTTCCAGGAAAGGTTCCCGCCGAGTTTTGTCGTGATGGGTGATGTTACAGTGCTATCCATTACAGCGGTATCTGTTGCATTCGGAACAGCGCCGCTGGTCCAGCTGCTGGCTAAATTGAGATCATCATTGTTATCATCTTTAACCCAGCGTTCGCCCGGTTTGCGGATGAAGACATCCAGTGAAATGGACTCTGTCCAGATGTTTGCTCCGGACTGATTGCTGATGGTTAATGTGTAATTCCCGGCGCCGGCAGAGGCGCTGATGACTACTGTATAATCAATCTGCGTGGATGTTCCCGGCGTCAGGGAATACGGAGCAGGGGAGGGAGAAATGGAAAATATTCCGGGGCCGGACAGCGTGCTGACAATATTCGAAACACTTTTCGATCCATTATTTGTTACCGTAACCGAAATCCGCAGTGTTTCTCCCGGCTCATTCAAATCGGCAAACAGGCCGCCGGAAATTTCTGTTATTGAGGTGGTGTCTATACCGAGGCTGGATCCCACTGCAATATCCAGCGCGGCATCCGGGCTGTTTGTTTCTGCAGAAACTGCCCGTGCCGTAAACTGATACTGTCCGTTCGCTGTGGCGATAATATCATAGGTATTTGTTACAGACTCTTTCCATCCCAGCACAACCGGAGTATTAGTGGATGTGATCACAAAACCGCCGGATGGAGAAACTGTCAGCTCGGAAATAACCGCAGATGCCTGTCCGCCGGAATTTGAGATGACAACAGAAATTTCATTTGGTTCGCCTATATCCATTGCTCCGCCTAACTCATCGCTGATTTGTACAGTCAGGTTCGGCTCCAGCGAATCATCAGCGACTTCTGCCATAATTTCAGCTAAAGACGCGGCGTGGCGGATATTATCTACGGCCGCATAATCTTCTGAGCCGGACGGGCGGAATGATCCGGTAGCATGAAAACAAAGATTCGAAATACTGGTCAAAGCAATATTGTTGGATGTAAACATGGCCGGGGTATTTGTAGTGAGGCCGCTTCCTCCCTCAAAATCATACCACACATTAAGTGTTTTTGTTTCAAGATCAACTTCGGCGATTGCAGTTAAAGTTCCTGTTGTGTCCAAATTGTTTGTGATCGCGGTTAAGGTGCGATTTGATGGTGCAGTACTTTCAAGATTGCCGTCATCATAACCAAGCACGAGACCGGCGGCTTTTGCCCCGCTGTCTCCCGTGAAATATACACCCAGCAGAGTTCCCGAACTGCGGGAAGAATTCGTGAATGAATATTCAAGATCATATCTGAGATAATGTTTACCTGCAGCCGCCGGGGGAATAGCCGCATCAGATATCAGACCATCCCATCCGTTGGTTTCTTCGCCAACGCAAATTAGTGCCCGGTTTGTCACATAGACGGATGGTGAGCCGGTTGCAAATTGCGCCAGCGGTGAACTTGTTCCTGAATTAATTGCTTCTGTAATAAAAATGCCGTCCCGATCCCGCTCAAAGGTCCACTCATTCAGATAGCTGCCTTCTCCATTTCCCGAAACAACCCGTGGCGCGGCAATAATTTCATCCCATGACTCAGCCGCGCGCAACAGTGTTACGCGTGTTTCGGATTCTGCCGGAACAAAATCCCCGGTCGCCTGGAATCGCAACTGGCTGATAGATGTTATATTAATATTGGTTGCCGTTTTGTCGGGAACACTTTCTGTTTTGGTTGTAATGTCGCCATTTATCGTATACCAGACGGACAATGTTTTCGGGCTGGATGTAATGTCTATTCTGGCAATAACGGAGACGGAGCCGGCATCGGCAAGCCCGGTTTCAAGTTCTGTAACGGCTGCCGGCGGAGTGTTGGACGCGCCGACATCATATTGAAGCGCTACACCGGCGATATTAGATCCAGAAGAGTCGGAGAAAGAAAAACCCAATACCGTTCCGGTTTCATTGGTTCCGTTGGGGTTAGAAAAATCATATGTAAAGTCATACCGTAGAAAATAAACAGAAGGAGAGGGGATTATTGCTGAATAAATGGAACCATCCCTCCACATGTCAGTGGATGCGTCATGTAACGTAGAGCGGAGGCCGCCCAGGCCATCCGTTAACATGACATCTGCATTCCCTGTATTTGTAAACGCGGCTCCACCGTATGCCTGCGGAAGAGTCAGTCCTGCCCGGTCGGAATAAAAATCAACTTCCATTGCTGCGGCTGCAGTGAAAAAGTTTATCAGCACTGCTGTTCCAAAAAGAAAGTTCAGTTTTGTTTTCATAAATATCCTCATCCGGGCAGTTAAATCTGGTCGTTTTTAAAAAAAGCGCGAAAACACAATCTATTTTAATAACATTTAAAACAATTACGGAAGGGAGGTTTAGCCCTCCCTTCCAAACAAGCCTTGCCTAATTCAGCGAACTTATTCAAAAGAGCGGGCAGTGTTAATTCGGCCGCTCGGGTTAACTTTCTTTGCAGTAACAAAAATCATCAGATTCTGTTTTACAGCACGCTGACCCTCATTGCGGAACAGGCGTCCAACTCCGGGCAGACTGCCAAGGAACGGAACTTTATCTTTATACGATTCAATTTTTTCATTAATCAATCCGCCCATGCCGATCGTGCTGCCGTCAGCAATTGTAACTTCTGTTTTTATCTCCCGTTTTTTAAATACCGGAAGTTTTGCTATAACTGCATCATGTTCGAATTCGAATCCGACACGGAACTGGTAATAGGTGTAGGCAGAGTTTGCCGGCGCAATGGTATAATTCTGCCAGCCGCGCAGTTCATTAATTTTTGGATTTAAACCGAGCGAAATCTGATCGCCGTCAATTTTCGGCGTAACTTCCAGCTCAACCCCGAGGAGTTTTTCTGCAAAATCTTCATATTTCACATGAACAATATTACCTTCATTGGCGCCTACTTCATAGATTTCCGGGAAATAATGAATTTCGCCGACACGAATTTTGGCTGTTTCGCCGCTTTTAGTAACGACTCGCGGTGCAGACAGAACATCCGTTCCGGAGCTTTGGTCCAGAGCACTGATCAGAACTTCAAGCGGATTGCTTCCATTATTTTCGAGTTTAAGAACGGCCGCTGTTTGACTAAATGTATCTTCAAGACGTGAAGACGACCAAGCCCCCGTTGCAGGGGTGTCGCCGGCGATATCTGCCGGACGGCTGAACGGGAGAGCGGAATTTACGTTTGCACCGCCACGGAGGGCATCAGCGAACAGGCCGTTCCCATCATCAAACCATATATCACTTCCCTCAATTCCCGTGCGTACGATATCTTGGAAATCCCATTGAAAACCGAGAGCTTCCAGCGTGCCTTCCATGACTTCAACGAATTTCGCTTCAATCTCTACCTGATCAACATCCGTGCTGTATTTATTGATATCCAGTGCATCCAGAATTTCTTCCAGAACTGCAAAGTTTTGCCGTGTTGCACGAACAAACAGCTTGGTTGTTTTCGGCTGATAAATTGCAGAAGCGCCTTTTGGGAAGCTGACTTCCGGAAACTTAAATGTAATGTCTGTAGCTTCTGTCACATCACCAAGTTCCATTTTTTGAACAGCATCCGATGAAATAGAGTATGAACGGAGCATCAATCCGGTTTTCCATGCATCATCCACCGCATCCATGGCGGCAATTTCCGTCTTGCGGTGATTACGCTCAAGAATCCGCCGCAGATACATGCGGGCAACAACATTTTCGGGGTCAATTTTTATAATCGCTTCAAATCCTTTTTGAGCGCGTTCAAACTCGCCGCCGACATAGAGGTCGCGGCTGTGGTCGAGCGTTGACTGTACATCAATATCCTGTTCAGCCTGTTCGGCTTCCGGCAGTACAACGGCCGGAGCTGATGAGGCGCGGTTATTATAGGTGTTCAATTCATTCAGAATCGTTTCAAGACTGCTTTCTGACTCCTGAGCCGCTACAGAGCAGGCGATCAAAACGCCCGGAATTAAAAATTTAAAAACATTTCGCATGATTTCCTCCTTAAATTATTTCGTTGCAAGATCAACTGCCCGGCGTCCGTTTACATCAACCTGAGTTGCCGTTACAAAAATCATCAGATTGCGTTTGATACTGCGTTCACCTTCGGAGCGGAAAAGCCGTCCAACCCATGGAATGCTGCCGAGCACTGGAACTTTGTCTTTGAATGTTTCCAGTTTGTCATAAATCAAACCGCCCATACCAACCGTGGAGCCATCTTCAACGGTGACCTGGGTAGACATTTCCCGGATGCGGAAGTAAGGGAGCTGACCATGAAGCGCAGGAACTTGAATCAGTTCCGAGCGGTCCCAGTTGCGCCGCTGATCCTGATAACCATATTGGGCCGATCCCGGCGGAACATTATAGTTTCCATGTGTCAGATAATCATTTACGTCGGTGTTTCTGTTGGAGTTTATCGAGTCGTTCTCCCACACATGGGACATAATACTTGTAAACAGTTCGCCCACAGAGTTCAGTTTATCCTTTGTATAGGTCACAACAGGATACCGCCCGACCATTAAACTGTTAACGAGAGGCTGTCCTTGAATTGGCCACATTGAGGCATTGTCCGGGGATACTTGATAGTTGTCGTATCCCAGTATGTCTAGAATTTTCGGTTTAAGATCAAGATCAATCAGGTTTTCAGCACGCAGCTCCGGGGTAACTTCAAGTTGAACTCCCATGAGCATGGCTTCCCAGCCAGAGTTTTCAACGTAAATGCTGGAGTTGGCAGAGTTGACGCCAAAGCGTTTCGGCAGCATTCGTTCATCACCAACCTGAATGGTTGCTGTACTTCCATCCCGGGTCACAATTTTTGGAGCGGAAAGGACGTCGGCATTGTCAGACTGCTCCAAAGCACGGATTGTACCTGACCACCACAGGGAGCCGCTGGTTTTTGCGATATCGAGAACACCGGCCGGACTTCCTCCCAATGCAGAGCTTCCAGTTCTTAAAGAATCAGACAGTATGCGCTGTCCTCCAGATAAAATTAGGTTTTCAAAAATATGGGCTCCACCTGTACCTGGAACGGGATTACCGTTTGAGTCAAATGCTGGGTTTTTTCCGCCGAAATACCAGCTAAAGCCCAGTTCGTTTAATGTACTCTGATTGATTTCGATGAATTTTGTTTCAATTTCAACCTGTTTGCCCATCAGCTCACGGGTGGCGCTGTGATGTTCCGCCAAGAAATCTTCGATGGTCAGCACATTTTCAAGTGTCTGGCGAACAAAGAGTTTTTTAAACTCCGGACGGTAATAAACCGAAGAACCTTTCGAAAAGTCCATGCCCGGGAATGAGTCGGAAACATCAATGACGTTACCGTCTTTGCCCCGGGTCAACTCATTGCCGACCGCCTCACTGATCGTGTAGGAGCGGAAAAGAATATCCCCGCAGGAGTTCCACGCATTGGCAACTTCTATCATCGCCGGTTTTTCTAGTTTTTCATTCGGCGGTGTTTTCAGTGCCGTCTCAACGGTCTTCACCGTCGCACGAAGATCATCCGTGACGAATTTAACAGCATCGCCGACGAGATTAACCGTATCTTGTGGAATGGATTTGATCTCTCTCACCGCACTTTCAAGGACTACGTCGCTTTCGACCGCATAATCCTGCGCTGTAATGATTGCTTCTGCTGATACACCTTGCAACCCTGCAAAGCACAGCGCCATTATCCCCGCTGCTACCTTTCGCATGCCTCTACTCCTTGGTTTGTGAACCCGACAACTAAAAACGATAAAAGCTGCGATTTTTTTCTCCGCTATACTTTTATTCGTTTTTATCCAACATTCCTAAAAATACGAACCGACGAACCTTATTTCGTATTTTTCCTATTCAGTCAAGTCCGGTACAAAAAGATACTGTTCGCGAAACAGAAACAACCCGTCAAAATGTGCTAACAAAATGCACACTTTATTGCTCCACTTTGCGACCACATACCCAAACATAATACCCACTTGACATGTTCTAATACTAGAAACCGCTCTGTGTTTCGTCAATTAGAGAGTTTAACTTTTTTTCTTTTGATATTAGTCATTATCCAATCCATAGTTACATTTATGTTAAACATGATTTATCCAGAAAATTGTACGGGTTGCGGTATAAATACGAGTGCGCCGTTTCGATATTTCTGTTGGGAGTGTTTAAATGAAACGCCGAAAATAGAAGCGCCGTTCTGCCGCCTTTGCGGTGATCCGGTTTTCGGCCTGGTCCAGCACGATTATGTCTGTTTCAACTGTTCCCGGGAAAAACCGTTTTTTGATGCCGCCCGATCTGCTGTCCGTTACGATGGCGTCATTGCCGGGGCGCTGCGTGATCTAAAGTATCATTCTGCTCTCTGGATGGTGAGCGATTTGGCGCTCCTTATATATATGTGTGTACAGGCGGAGTTTTTTGCACAGAAATTTGATGTCGTTACTGCAGTGCCGCTGCACGCTGCGCGTTATCGCGCGCGCGGTTTTAACCAGTCGGCAGAGCTCGGCAGGGCGCTGGCGCGCCGGATGCAGCTCCCGTTCAGAGCCGGACTGCTGCGCCGGATTCGTTCCACCGGAACTCAAACAGGTTTGACAGCGCCGCAGCGTACCGATAACGTGTGCGGCGCTTTTAAAACAGGAATTCGCGCGCGCGTGAAAGGACGGCGGATTCTGCTGGTGGACGACGTGATGACAACCGGCGCGACGGTAAACGCCTGCGCCAAAGCACTGAAAAGAAACGGCGCGGCGCTGGTCTGTGTGATTACTGTGGCACGCGGGTAAACAAACAAAGGATTTTTATGGCATTATTCGGAAAAAGGAATTACTCGACCGTTCAGATGCACAAACGTGAGGTGCCGGACGGCTTATGGGAAAAATGTCCCGGCTGCTGTGAAATTATCTATGCCAAAGAGCTTGAACAGAGTTTGCAGGTCTGTCCGCGATGCGGATACCATTTCCCGCTCAGCCGGCAGAAGCGTATCGACATGTTTGCAGATGAAGGAACATTTGTTGAATGGGACGCCGCAATGGAATCGGTCGATATACTCGGCTTCACCGGTAAAGATTCATACGTGTCCAAGCTCGAAAAAAACCGGCAGCAAACCGGCAGTAACGATGCTGTAACCTGCGGCGCCGCCAGGTTAAACAACCGCGACATCGGGCTCGGCGTCATGGACTTTACATTTCTCGGGGCGAGTATGGGCAGCGTTGTCGGCGAAAAAATCACGCGGCTCATTGAGCGGTGCACCGATGAGAAACTGCCGTGCATCATCGTTTGCGCTTCCGGCGGGGCACGAATGTACGAGGGACTTTTCAGTCTGATGCAAATGGCCAAAACCAGCGGCGCGCTCGCGCGGCACGCCGCTGCACGCCTGCCGTACATTCCGGTGCTCACGAATCCGACCATGGCCGGCGTGATGGCCAGTTTTGCAACGCTGGGCGATGTGATCATTGCTGAACCCGGTGCACTTATAGGTTTTGCCGGTCCGCGCGTCATTAAAGAAACTACACAGCAGGACCTGCCCGAAGGGTTCCAGCGCTCTGAGTTTCTGCAAAAGCACGGACTTATCGATATAGTCGTTCCGCGCCAGCAGCTCAAAGAACGTATCGCTCAACTGCTTGACTATATGGGTAATGTTCAGTGAGCAACTAACAATACGCAATTTTCAATGCTCAACTCTCAATGCGCGATGTTCAATTTTTAATATTCAATTTTCAATGGTCAGTGGCCAACGTTTAATCAATGGGCAAGGAAGCAAAATTTGATTTAGAAGATCGTCTGGTTGATTTTGCTGCGATGATTCTTACCATTGCTGAACAACTTCCAAGAACTCTTGCCGGTAGTCATATTGCCGGACAAATTGTCCGGTCGGGGACTTCGCCGGCGGCGAATTACGGCGAAGTTCAGGGCGCAGAATCACGGAAAGACTTCATTCATAAATTCGGCATCGTTCTGAAAGAGTTGAAAGAAACACGAATCTGGCTTCGGATCATTTGTAAGAAAAAATATTTAGATGTCGCAGATGTTGACTCTGTGTTTATTGAATGTTGTGAATTGATTCAGATCAGTGGGAAAAGCATTTCCACCGCCAGAAAAAATAATGAACGCTGAATATTGAGAATTGAGAATTGAACATTGAACATTTATTCGCTCGAACGGCGCACGGAATCAAACCGGGGCTTGATGTAATTTCCGAATTACTCCGGCAACTTGGTAATCCGCACGAAAACCTGAAGATCATTCACGTTGCCGGAACCAACGGCAAAGGGTCGGTGTGCGCAATGATTGAATCCGTATTGCGCGCGTCGGGTTTTAAAACCGGACTTTATACATCGCCGCATCTCTTCCGTTTTAATGAACGGTTCCGTATCGCCGGCAAGGAGATTTCCGACGTCGAACTCGAAAACTTGATCGTCCGGGTTGAAGCCGCCGCCGGGCATATCACAACCCGTCCGCCGACATTTTTTGAAATCTCCACTGCGATGGCATTCGAATATTTCCGGCGGCAGAACGTCGATTACGCCGTCATCGAGGTCGGCATGGGCGGACGGTGGGATGCGACGAATGTTGTGCAGCCGCTTATTTCAATCATTACGCGCATTGACCTGGATCATGCCGAATATCTCGGCAGCGATATTCAGAATGTTGCGCGGGAAAAAGCCGGTATTATCAAAACCGGTGCACCGGTGATCTGCGGCCCGATGCCGGTCGAAGCGGAGTCCATCATCTATCAGGAAGCCGCTGAAAAAAACGTTCCGATTCTGGGCAGTGAAGCAGCCGCGTTCATTCATGTGCTCGAAACGCGCCGCACCGATCAGCTGATCGATATCGAAGCCAGCGGCAGTGAATACAACGGAATCCGGCTGCCGCTTGCCGGCACATTTCAAATTGAAAACTGCGGCATCGCCGTTGCGGCGCTCGAAGATATCGCTGACCTCGCCGGCATCCGCCTCGAAATGAAAAAAGGACTCGAAGCAGTAAAGTGGCCGGGGCGGTTTCAACTGCTGCAAATGAAACCGCCGGTCATTTACGACGGCGCACATAATCCCGCCGGCGCGCGCGCGCTGAAAAAATCCATCGAACAGATTTATCCAAAATTTGAAAATGGATTTGTGTTCAGTTTCATGCGTGACAAAGACGTTACCGGAATTCTGGAAACGGTTGCATCGCTTGCCGGAAAAGCATGGGCATACACATTGCCGGGCGATCGCGCGATGAGTGCCGGTGAAATAATCGCCGCCGGAAAAACTGCCGGAATGCAAATCGAATTGATTGAACATCTGAATGAAGCCCTCGACTGGGCGAACGCCGGGAAAAAACGGCTCGTCTGTTTCACCGGCTCGCTCTATCTTCCTGAACAACTGCGCACCGCCGGAATCATGGAATGAAAACAAACGAAGAATTCTCAATGCTCAATGTGCAATGTCCGGGCAGCTCTTTTCAATCATCAATCGACAATCGACAATCGTCTATTCTTAACATTGCCGTCGCCTGCGGCGGAACCGGCGGACACATTTTCCCGGGGCTTGCCACTGCGAAAGCGCTGACGGCACGTGGACATAATGTATCGCTCTGGCTCGCCGGAAAAGAGGTTGAAAACGCCGCTGTGAAAGGCTGGCAGGGCGATATCGTTACCGTGATGTCCGAAGGATTTCAATACGGTGTGCTCCGTTCATTCTTAACGGTGTTCCGGATTTTAAAAGCTATTATAACATGCTGGCGGAGTATGCGCCGGCAGCCGCCGGACGTTGTGCTGGCGATGGGCAGTTATGCATCTATCGGACCGTGTTTTGCGGCGCGGTTATGCGGTATCCCGTATGTTCTGCATGAAGCGAATGCGGTTCCCGGCAAAGCGGTGCGACTGCTCGCCGGCAGAGCGGCAGCGGTTGGAATTTGTTTCGATGCGGTGCGCTATCATCTGAAAGGAATCAGTCTCACTACCACAGGCATGCCGCTTCGTCCGGAAATGCAACAAGGCAAACGCGGCACCCCCGTTCCATCCGATACGTTTTCGTTATTCATCATGGGCGGTTCCGGCGGCGCACACGACATCAACGAAATTGTTTCGCAGGCCGTTTGCGAGCTTTCCGGAGAAAAAATCTGTATTACGCATTTAACCGGTGCGGCGGACAAAAAAACCGTTTCAGACCGCTACAAAGCTGCCGGAATCAATGCCGCCGTTTTCGTATTCACGCACGATATGGCAACGCTCTATCAAAAAGCATCACTCGCCATCTGCCGTTCCGGCGCATCAACCTGTTTTGAGCTCGGCGTATTTGGAATTCCGGCGCTGCTCATTCCCTATCCCCACGCTGCCGGCGACCATCAAACCGCCAACGCGCGCGCGCTGGAAAAAACCGGCGCCGCCGATGTTATCGACCAGTCCGATTTAACGGTGGAGTGGTGCAAAGACTATCTCGCTGCACAAATGGAAAGTCCGGCGCGGCTTGAACAGATGCGCGCGTGCGCGGCGGCACATCCGGCGCCGGTCGATGCCGCTGAACAACTCGCAGACCTGGTTGAGCAATGTGCGCGGAAATAAAAAATATAACGCAGACACTCTTGCCTGTCCCGCAGGTGGAGCAGGCATTCCTGCCTGCTCAATCCGATTCTACGGGAGGGCAGACTGGAAAGTCTGCCGCACAAGTGGAGGAGGCATTCCTGCCTGTGCATTCAGATTCCGCAGGAGGGCAGACTGGAAAGTCTGCCGCACAGGTGGAGCAGGCATTCCTGCCTGTTCATTCAGATTCTGCGGGAGGGCAGACTGGAAAGTCTGCCCCACAGGTGGCGCAGACATTCCTGCCTGTTCATTCAGATTCTGCGGGAGGGCAGACTGGAAAGTCTGCCCCACAGGTGAAGGAAGCATTCCTGCCTGTTCATGCAGATTCCGCAGGAGGGCAGACTGGAAAGTCTGCCGCGCAGGTGGAGCAGGCATTCCTGCCTGTTCATTCAGATTCTGCAGGGGGACAGACTGGAAAGTCTGCCCCACAGGTGAAGGAAGCATTCCTGCCTGCTCAATCCGATTCTGCGGGAGGGCAGACTGGAAAGTCCGCCCCACAGGTGGCGCAGACATTCCTGTCTGTGCAGGAGCAGGCTGAAAAGCCTGCTCCACAGGATTCTGAAATATTTTTATCCACTCATCCATTCCGCCTGGTTGATCCGGACTCGGCGCATATTTTCCGGCGCCGTCTTCCACATTGGGAGCAAAAAAACCGGATTTATTTTGTTACATTCCGGCTCGCCGATTCTATTGCGCAAAAAAAACTGGCCGAATGGAAGGATGAAATAGAAAAACGACATTTTGGAAAAAATGAAACAGAGCGGCGGCGTTTATATTTCCAATATCGGGAAAACTGGCTGGATCAAGGATATGGTGCCTGCATTTTAAAAAATCCGGCGATTTCTGAAATTGTGGAAAACAGTCTGCGCTATTTTGATGGAGAAAAATATTTATTAGGTGATTATGTGATTATGCCGAATCACGTTCATTTATTAGTCATGCCGCTTGCCGGCGAATCAATTTCTTCAGTTATAAAGTCGTGGCAAGGTTATTCCGCACGAAAAATTAACCGGTTTCTTCAGCGGTCCGGTGCTGTTTGGCGCGATGAATCATTCGATCATATTGTGCGCAGTTCACAAAAATTTATAAAATTCCGGCAGTACATCATCGAAAATCCTCAAAAAGGACATGTGCCCGGAAAATCATTTCGTCTCGGGTACGGGCAGCTATCCACTGTGGAGCAGGCATTCCTGCTTGTTCATGCAGATTCCGCAGGAGGGCAGACTGGAAAGTCTGCCCCACAGGTGGCGCAGACATTCCTGTCTGTGCAGGAGCAGGCTGAAAAGCCTGTCCCGGGATCAATTCAAAACCTGCTTGCTCAACCGCGCCGGATTCACATGATCGGCATCGGCGGCATCGGTATGGCAGGGCTGGCGTTTCTGCTGAAACAGCGCGGGCATGATGTGCGCGGTTCAGATGATCAGGAAAACCGGCAGACGGCGTGGTTGCATGAAAATGGTATTCCCGTTTTCATTGGACGCAGCGCCGGATATGCTGCCGGTGCGGAGTGGATTATCCGTTCCACTGCCGTGCCGGATTCCCATCCCGAATTGATCGCCGGCATTCCGGCGCACCGGCGCGGTGAAGTGCTGCCGGAAATCTTGCGCGACCGCTTTACAGTTGCCGTCAGCGGCACGCACGGCAAAACAACGACGGCGGCCATGATCGCGCAGGTGCTGGATTGCGGATTTTGTATCGGCGGCGAAATTCCGGCGTTTAACGGTGTCGCGCGTGACGGTGAGATTATGGTGGTTGAAGCGGATGAAAGCGACGGCACCGTGGCGCTGTATCATCCCGATATCGCCGTGATTACCAATATCGAATACGATCACATGGAACACCATGATAGTGTTGAAGCGTTTGAAGCGTGCTTTAAAAAATTTATTGCGAACACCAAAGAGAGCGTCGTTTATTGCGCCGAAGATCCGGCGGCAGTTCGACTGTGCGCCGGAATGCCGCATGCGGTTCCGTATTTCTATGCGGCCACGCCGGTGTCGCTGGCCGGAAAACATAATCAGCTGAATGCCGGTGCGGCGGCGGCTGTTGCACGGCGGTGGAAAACGGATGCGGAAATTGCGGCGGCGCTGCAAAACATTCAACCGGTGCGCCGGCGGTTTGAAAAAATTATCTCCGGAAAATACACTGTAATTTCTGACTACGCGCACCATCCCACCGAAATCCGTGCGCTGATTCAAACCGCACTCGCCGCCGAAAAACCGGCGCGGCTGCTGGCGGTGTTTCAACCGCACCGCTACACGCGCACCCGCGCACTGCGCGCCGATTTTCCGCCGGCGTTTTCCGGCGTTGATAAACTGTGGCTCGTGCCGGTGTATGCTGCATCGGAAGAACCGCTGGCCGGGGGAACAACACCGGCGTTAATGCAGGAATTTCCGGCGGAATGGCAGAACCGGTTAGTGTATGCTGAAACACTTGACGGTGCGCAGTGCGCCATCCAAAATGAATTGCGCGCCGGTGATCTGCTGCTGATTATCGGCGCCGGCGATGTGGAAAAAATCGGCGAACAGTTTTTGCAGCGTGCACTCTAAAAACAAAAAATTTTATGAGATTTTTATTATATAATATCCGTTACGGCACCGGCGGCGGAAAGATGATTTCACCGCTGAACGGTTATCTGCGCCGCACCGGTGAAAACCTGGAGCGCATCGCGCGCTTTCTGAATGACACGAATCCCGACATTGCCGGATTGCTGGAAGTGGATGCCGGGTCATACCGTTCCGGCAGAATTAATCAGGCGGAAACGATTGCAAAAAAACTCGGACAGCATCATGTGTACCGCTCCAAGTACGGTGAAAATTCAATGACGCGTCGCGTGCCGCTGTTCAGTCAGCAGGGGAATGCCTTCATCGTGCGCGGCAACGGACACTCTGGGAAATTTCATTATTTCGATCACGGCATGAAACGGCTTGTCATCGAACTGGAAACGGAGCATGTGACGTTTTTTCTGATTCATCTGGCGCTCGGCTCACGGTTACGGCACCGGCAGCTCGGCGATCTCTACGACATGCTCAAAGAAGTGAACCGGCCGTACATTGTCGCCGGAGATTTTAACGTGCTTTGGGGCGAACAGGAAATTCGACTGTTTCTCGCCGCCACCGGATTAAAAAATGCACATACGCCCGGCGCACCGACTTTCCCGAGCTGGAATCCCAAACGCCACCTCGACTTCGTTTTGCACAGCCCTGAAATCAGCGTCGAGCGCTGCTGGGTTCCGCAGGTTGACTATTCCGATCACCTTCCGATCATCTGTGATTTTTCTGTGTCCGGCCGGTGAACAGCAAGCATGTTTTCTTACCGCAGTTTATAAAACGATTCATTCGGAAGTACAGGGCGGGCCAGACCCTCTTCGCGGGCGACGCGTTCAACGGCATCCGCAACCGCATCGGCGACACGGCGGTCAAACACCGGCGGAATAATAAAATCTTCATGCAGTTCGGCATCAGAAACTAAACCGGCGATCGCCTGCGACGCCGCAACTTTCATCCCTTCGCTAATCGACCGTGCACGGCAGCGCAGCGCGCCTTTAAAGATTCCCGGGAAACAGAGCACATTGTTAATCTGATTCGGATAATCGGAGCGGCCGGTGGCCATAATGCGCGCGTACGGTTTTGCAGCTTCGGGCATAATTTCCGGGACCGGGTTGGCCATCGCAAAAATGACTGGATCGTCAGCCATATTTTTCACATCCTCTGCCGTGATACAGCCCGGAGCGGAAACGCCGAGAAACAGATCGGCACCATGC
The DNA here is from genome assembly GCA_041656295.1 of Kiritimatiellales bacterium. Taxonomy (NCBI): domain Bacteria; kingdom Pseudomonadati; phylum Kiritimatiellota; class Kiritimatiellia; order Kiritimatiellales; species Kiritimatiellales bacterium. The sequence goes on from JBBADV010000002.1 coordinate 118,470, forward strand.
ATTGCTTCTTTTAATGAACCGGCGAAATTTTCTGGATTCGTGTTCGCAGCGAACCATTCCTTTATCGCATTCATATTTTCGGTGCGGCCGCAGTAAATCGCGCCGGCGCGGTCGAAGCCGATCAGATTTTTTACACCGGCAGACAGCATGATTTTTGAACACGCCACGCCGGCGGCGCCGATGCCGTTGACAACAACTTTCAGACGTTCCATTTTTTTGCCGGTAATTTTCAGCGCATTATACAGTGCCGCGAGCGAAACGACCGCCGTACCGTGCTGATCGTCGTGAAACACCGGAATATCCAGTTCCGCTTTCAACCGTTCCTCGATTTCAAAACAGCGCGGCGCCGCAATATCTTCCAGATTAATGCCGCCGAAGGTTGGTGCGAGCAGTTTTACAGTGCGAATAATCTCTTCCGGATCTTTGGAGTTCAAACAGATAGGGAATGCATCAATGCCGGCAAATTCTTTAAACAGCATGGCTTTGCCTTCCATCACCGGCAGCGCCGCCGCAGGGCCGATATCACCAAGACCGAGCACCGCCGAGCCGTCCGAAACCACCGCCACGGTTCTGGCTTTTATAGTCAGATTATCCGCCGCCGCCGGATTGTCATGCACCGCCATACAAACGCGCGCTACACCCGGTGTGTACGCAATCGCCATCATATCCCTGTCCGATAAATCAAGCCGGCCGGTGACATCAAGTTTGCCGCCGATGTGTGAACGGAATGTAATTTCTTCAGCAGACACCACGCACGTATCGCCCGACTTTTCCAGCGCTGAAATAATTTCCTGCTGATGCCCGCTGTCGCGTGCATCCACCGTTAAACGAAATCGATTGCCCTCACTGGAGATTTTTTTAATTACGCCGCCGGCGCCGGAAACAATCTGTTCAAGCTGCGGCGCGGGAAGGGAGGATTCCACCGTTAAATCAATGCTGAAACTGGGTGTCGGATTAATTTTCATAAGCCGGACATCGTATCGTCCGTTTCCCGCCGGGCAAGCGAAAAGCGAAGTTTTGGCCTGCGGCGCTGAAGCCGTATTCATCACCGCTTGTTCTGTTTTATTTTCGCGCCGGCCGCCGCCGAAAAATCCGAGATGATGATGGATTAAAAAACGGTAGGGCGGTCAGTCCCTTGACCGCCGTAAATATTGATAAACTTTTTATCGGCGCGCAAGGGACTGCGCGCCCCGCCTATATTTATAAAACCGGACTCATTAAAAGTGCGAGATTTTCAATCAACCGGCGGTATGCCGGGCGGCGCTGCCATTCGTTCAGGCGGATTTCATCAGAATGGAGTATTTCTTCGTAAATGATGAGTTGCATGGCATTGGCAAAATGTTTGTCGTAGACTGCGACATTGGTCTCATAATTTAAAATTAAACTGCGTTCATCGAGGTTGGCGGTGCCGACAAGCGAAAATTCGCTGTCCACAATTAATGCTTTGGCGTGCATGAAGGGCGGCAGCCGTTCGAAAATCTGTGCGCCGGCGGAGAGCAGATCTTCATACAGCGCTTTGCCGGCATAACCGGCGTAACGGTGATTGTTTTCTTTCGGCACAATGAGGCGGACGTCGACGCCGCGCAGTGCGGCGGCGCGCAGTGCGCGCAGAATATCCACTGTGGGCACAAAGTAGGGTGTGACGGCGAGAATCTGTTTTTTGGCAAGTGTGATGGCGTTAAAAAATGTTTGCGTGGCGATGTCGCAACCGGAATCGGGGCCGGTATTAATGAGCCGCGCGGTGATATCGCCGGCGCGCTCAACGGCCGGAAAATAATTTTCAGAAAGCAGGTGCTCCGGCGATTCCCCGGTGATGAAATACCAGTCGCATAAAAATGAATACTGCAAGCCCTGCACGAGCGGACCCTCGACTTTAAAATGATAGTCGCGCAACGGCGGCTTGCCGGGGCGCGTGGTGTTTTTACTTTGAATATTGATGCCGCCGAAAAATGCAGTTTTTCCGTCGACTACCAGCGCTTTCCGGTGATTGCGCAGATTAATCTGAAACTGCCGTTTCAACGGATTCGCCTGCGTCCAGCCTTCGACTTTCAGATTGGCAGTTTTTTGTGCGCGGCGGAAAAATCCTTTAAACAATGCGCCGGTGGAGCCGAAACGGTCGTAGAGCACGCGCACCTGAATGCCGGCGCGCGCTTTGGACGCCAGTTCGTTTAAAAACAGTTTTCCGGTGGCGTCACCGGCAATGATGAAACTCTGCAAATGGATATGATGTTTTGCATTGCGAATGGCCTCCAGCATCTGCGGGTAGGCGTTATCGCCGGTAACGAGCGGCGTAATTTTATTACAGGTGTGCGCCGGATATTCGGGCATCAGTGCATCCAGTGCGCGATCGAACTCGGTGTGGAAAACGCTTGCTGTCCGCGTGCTTTTACATTCGCGCCAGTAGGCCTGCGGCGATGAACGGCGCTCATCTTTGCGTGCGCGCAGCAGCCGTTCATCTGCCAGCAGTTTTTGCTGTCCGCGATCCGGCACGCGGTCGACGCCGAAGCCGAGATACACCAGCGCACCGATAAACGGAAATGACCATGTGACAAAAATCCACAGGATCGTTGCGCCGGGATTCCGGCGCCGGTGCAGACAGTGCAGAGAGACAGCTGCAAATATACTCAGATGCAATGCACCGGTGATCCACAGAATAATTTGATGATGCATGATCGGAGTTTTTACAGCGCCGGCGCAGGGCGGTCGAGTTTATTAACGCGCAGCGGATAGCGGATTTTCAGGTCGCCGTCTAAAAGGATTTCAACCCAGTAGACACCGGGCGCAGGGAAGGTGACATTGATGAAAACCTCGACGCTGGTCGCCGCAGCCTCCGGCGACGGCAGGTTGACCCGCACATCCTGTCCGGCGGCAAGTACTGTTTTCTGATCGGTATTTAAAATCTGCGAGCGCTGGATAAAGTTACCGGCGCCGTTGCACCAGCGGGTAACGAGGCACATTTTCATGAATGTCACCGGCAGCTGTTCGGAGTGGATGGCGTCGAAAATTCCGATTAGCATGAATTTGCCGTTGCGCTCCTGCCGGACGTCGTCGCAGATCAGGCTGGATTGGAGATCCGGCAGCATATTCATTGGAAGACCTCCGTTAATGTCTCGCTTTTGGGTGTCATATCGTGGTTCAACAGATTGAGCAGCTGGCCGGCCACCGGTCCCGGAACTCCGGCGCCGACGGGTCGGCCTTCCCATTCAACCACCGGAGTGACGTCGGCGGTGGTGCCGAAAATAAAAATTTCTTTAGCGGCGGCGGCCGTCGCCGGGGAAATATTACGGTATTCGGCGATGCGCAGCGTCCCGTTTTTGACCAGCGATTGTGCCAGCTCAAGTGCGCGGCGCGCTGTGGTGCCGGAAAGGATAAAGTCCGGCATCGGCATCAGCAGCTCATTGTCCGGCGTAAGAATGCCGATGTTTTCCGTTGCGCCTTCGCCGAGATTGCCGTGCGGATCAAGCGAAATTACAAAGTCCAGTCCGCGCTGACCGGCTTCAAGTTTCATCAGCACATTCGGCAGATAATTACAGGTTTTTATCGTGGCGAGCTCCGGCGGTTTCACCGGAATTCTGCTGATGCCGGCGCGGGCCGGTTTCAGCATGCCGTTTTCAATGCGCGCGGTGTAGCGATATGCGACCACATAAAGCACCGGTCCGTTACAGAGCGCCGGATCGATGCCCATATTTTCCGTACCGCGCGAAATGAGTACACGGATGAGACACTCTTTTTTTCCGCCGGCGCGAATGACAGCACAGATAATTTCTAAAAGTTCAGCGTGTGTGCAGGGAAGTTCCATGCCGATGCCGCGCGCGGAACGTTCGAGGCGGGTGAAGTGTGCGGCGGCGTTATAAAGCTGCCCGTTTAAACATTTGAGCGATTCGAAAACGCCGTCCCCGCGTTGCGGCAGATGATCGTCGACCGGAATATTCATCAGCGCCGGATCGGTGGTGATGCCGCCGGTGATGCCGGAATACATGGCAAAAAGAAGTTCCGCAGCTCCGGCGCGCGCGCGGCGCTGTGCGGCAATCCACTCTTCTCCGCTTAAAAGTTTTGCCGTTTTCGTCATAAAAAAACCATACGCTAAAGATTCGCCCCGCTGAAGATTTATATTATACTCTTTGCATTATGAAAAAGAAAACCCAGTTTGCGCCGGCGGAACGTGCGCCACAGAAAGAAATTATTCAGCTGTACGAAAAGCTGGCTGCTCTTCCCCTCCTTTGTGATTTTATGAACACCGTGCCGAATGTGATGGTGGTACTGAACAAATGCCGGCAGATTGTATTCGGCAATCAAGCGTTTGCTGAACTTACCGGCGCAGAGGATCCCTCTGCAGTCATTGGAAAACACCGTTGCGCTCTCCTTCCCTGTCCATACCGGCACGCACTCGGCAAACGCCCCGGCGAAGCACTGCGCTGTATTCATACAGATACCGGAGAGGATTGCGGAACCACGCTGTTCTGCCGCAGTTGCGGTGCGGTGAATGCAATTCTTAACAGCCAGATCAATGGACGGGGTGATATTCAGGAATGCCGGCTCATTTGCGGCACCATCGGCCGTCCGGAAACAGCACTCGATCTGCGTGTCTGGACGCGGCAGATCGAGGTCGACAGCGAACGGCTGACGGTATTTTCAGTTATGGATATCAGCCACGAGAAACGCCGCAAAGAGCTGGAGTATATTTTTTTCCACGATGTTTTGAACAACGCCAGCGGTGTGTGCGGACTGGCCACGCTGCTGAACGAGACAGTACCGCCGCCGGAAAAAACCAAAGAGATCGCCGGACTGATTACCCGCGCATCCACACAACTGATCGACGAAATTTCATTGCAGCGGCTGCTCACGGCGGCAGAAAGCGGCGACCTGAAAGTCTATCCGCAGGAAATCGATACCGCCGACATCTGCGCCAAAGCAGTACAGACTATTGAAACACTGCCCGCTGCCAAAGGAAAAAAATCATCTATAAAAGCGTTGAAAACATTCGGTTTATCTCCGATCCGGTACTGCTCGATCACGTCCTGACGGCACAGATTAAAAACGCCATTGAGGCTGCAAAGGAAAACGATACCGTTACGCTTGATATTGAGGCCGGTGACGATACAATTTGCTTCCACATACAGAACAGTGCGGTAATCCCGCACGACATCCAGCAGAAAATTTTTTCACGGATCTTTGCGCCGGACCGCGCCACGCGCGGACTCGGTACCTACTGTATGAAACTGCTCACCGAACAGTACCTCGGCGGAGAAATTTCATTCGTATCCAACGAAAAAAGCGGAACTGTTTTTACCGCCAGTTATCCGCGAATTTTGAAACTGCCGGAAAATAAATCATGAATGTTGAAATCATCTGTACGCAGTGCGGCATGGAAGCATTTCTCAAGCGCGAACCCGTGTATGACGGGTTCAAAAAAACCGGCGAAGAGCTGAGCTGTTCCGCCTGCGGAGCTGTTTTCCCGTCGGAAGAAAACGTGCCGTTTAAAGCCCGGGAAAGAATACCGGAAATTTTTACAGATGCCGACCGCCCGGAAACACCGGATATATTTATTGAAGGTGAAAACCGTGTTATCTGCCGGTATTGCGCGAGCTATGTTATCAATCCCTTTATGCAATTCTGTGGGCACCACAAAAAAGAAATTCAGGCCACCGATACCTGCAGCGATTTTTCACTCGCGCCGGAAAATCCGGCACCGCCGGTGTTTTAAAAATTCCGGCGGATAATAAAATGCGCCAGTTGCCGGAGGCGCTCCGGCGCCGGAAAAATTTTTAATGCATCGAGTGCGGCGAGTTCCATTTGCCTGGCATCGGCTTCTGTTTTTTCGACACCGTAAACGGCGGGCCAGGTGATTTTGCCGCGCGCTTTGTCAACGCCGGTGTTTTTGCCGAGTTGTGCAACACTGGCACGTTCATCGAGCAGATCATCCGTGAGTTGAAAGGCGAGTCCGATATTTTCACCGAATTCGGCGAGCTTCTCTAATTCGGCCGGGCTGCCGCCGGCGCAGATTCCGCCGAGTGTACACGCAGCACGGATAAGTGCAGCGGTTTTGTTGCGGTGGATATAGTTTACAGTTTCGGCATCCGGCGTTTTACCTTCGCTTTCGATGTCAATCATCTGTCCGCCGATGACGCCGCAGCTTCCGGCGGCACGTGCAAGTTCAAGCACAAGCGCTGTGCCGGCTTGCGGAATTCCGGCAAGAATTTCAAATGACAGCGTGAGCAGGGCATCGCCGGCGAGAATAGCCGTGGCTTCGCCGAACTGAATGTGGCAGGCCGGACGTCCGCGCCTGAGTTCGTCGTCATCCAGCGCCGGCAGATCATCGTGAATCAGTGTATAGGTGTGAAGCATTTCGACGGCGCACGCGGCATGCATCGCATCAGATTCTTTTCCGCCGCATGCTTCGGCGGCGGCAAGACAAAGCAGGGGACGGAGGCGCTTGCCGCCGGCGAATATGCTGTAGCGCATGGCGGCATGCAGGCGCTGCGGTTGTACGGTTTCTGCCGGCAAAAGACAGTCGAGCGCCTGATTTATAACGGCGCTTTTTTCCTGTATAAAATCATTCAGTTCATTCATCCGGCATATCATATCCCGGCGTCTTCAGTAGTAAAGCAATACGCGCGGAATGATTTGACACGCCGCCGCCGGACAACCTATTATCCCCGTTCATTTTCAATTGTTAAGGAAAACCAAGAAACAGGGAAGTTCGGCTATGAAGGATAGAAAAGAGTTTTACAGCGTACTGGGTGAAATTAACGGTCTGCCGTTTTCTGAATACGAACGCATCATCGGCGATTTCGATTTTGCACGCTATGTGATTAAGTGCACGCAAATTGATTGCACCGGCGAAGAGCATCCGGTGTTTAATATCCGCATTCCGCAAACCATCGCCGAGCTGCCGGGACATCTTTACGATTCGCCGGTGCGCCGTACTGCGCTGGAAGATTATCTGACGCGCAATCTCGCTGAAACCGCATCCAAAATTGCACGCTTCAGCCCCAGCGGCTGGGCGCGCCGGAACGTGATTGTATCGGAGCCGGGACAGAAAATTCTGCCGCGCACGTCTGTGGTTATAACGAAGGAATATATTGATGTGCGCGTGCGTGTTGTGCTGCCGTTCAAAATATTTGATTCCGGCGAACGGCTGGTTGACGGCGAAATGGCGCGCCAGGTGTTTTTTGAAGACCTGCCGAAAATTGTTGCCAGCATTTACTGCTGCAACCTTGATACCGGTGCAGTTGAAAACTTTGTGGACAGCATGGAGGATGCTGACCGCGTCCGCCAGAATCTCGGTACGCTCGGCCTCGTCAGCTTTATTGGCGAAGGCGCATTTCTTGCCCGTGAGCAGGATAATGATCAGCCCGATCTCGATAATATCGTGCCGTTTGACGTCGCCGAAAACGCACAGGTTACGATTGACGTGCCGAATGCCGGCCAGCTTAAAGGTCTTGGAATTCCGGCGGGGCTTACCGTCGTACTCGGCAGTGCGTCCACCGGCCGCAAAGATTTCATGAGCGCGATTGCCTCCGGTGTTTATAATCATATTCCCGGCGACGGTCGCGAAAATGTGGTGACGGTTTCTGACGCGGTACAAATTGCAGTTAACCGCGGACGCAGCGTGCAGGAAGTGAATATTTCACCGTTTATCACCGAAATGGACGGTGCCGACACGACGTCCTACAGCACCGCCGCTGCAGACTCGTTCATTTCGCAGGCCTCTGCTACGATCGAAGCTCTTGAAGTCGGTGCACGCGTACTGATTTTTGACGAAAATTCGTCATCGCCGGCATTTCTGACGACCGATTCTCGCGTCGCCGGACTGCTGCAGGAAACGTCACGTGTATCGCTTGTACGCCGCGCGCGTCAGATGGTTGATGAACTCGGCATTTCAATCGTCGTCGGCGGTGAAAACGTCGTCGCCGAATTTATACCGGTCGCCGACACGATTCTGAAAGTTGAAGATTTTGAAGTCACCGATATTTCCGGAGAAGCAAAAGCGACGGAAATGCCGTTGCCGGCAGAAGCACCGGCGGTGAACCTCGCCTCGATGCTCGGCCGTTCGCGCTGGGTTATGCCGAGCAGCATTGATGCTGTTGTCGGCAACCGCGATCAGGTTATTGAAGCGCTGGACGTTTTCACAATCCGTTTCGGCCGCTCAATGATCAACCTGTCTGACATTGTTCAGATTGCCGATGAAGACCAGACGCGCACAATCGGACTGCTGCTGTACTATGCTAAATTACGTTACATGCAGGAAGGCTATCCGTTGCGCGAAATTCTCGATATGATCGACCGCGATATCAGCAGCGAAGGACTCGGCTCCATCACGCGCGATCTGCGCGGTGATCTTGCACGTCCGCGCCGTTATGAACTCGCGGCAGCGCTCAACCGCCTGCCAGGTTTCCGCGTATCGCACGTTACCGATTAAGCTTTATGCGGCTGGTTGTCCAGCGTGTGAAGGCCGCGGCAGTAAAAGCCGGCGAAGGAACCGCCGGCGCAATCGAAAGCGGTCTGCTTGTTTTAGTTGCGGTATCGCACGCCGACACACCGGCGGATGCCGCGTTCCTTGCAAAAAAAACCGTCAACTTACGGATTTTTGATGACGCCGATGGAAAAATGAATCTGTCCGTGCTTGAGACCGCCGGTGCAATTCTTGCCGTCAGCCAGTTCACACTGTACGGCGATTGCCGGAAAGGCAACCGTCCGAGTTATATCGAAGCCGCCGTACCGGAAAAAGGCAGAGAGCTTTATGAAGAATACATTGCACAGCTTCGTCGGTACGGACTGCCCGTCGCCACCGGTATCTTTCAAGCCGAAATGGAAGTCAGTTTAATAAACGACGGACCGGTAACTTTGATTCTGGAAAGCACCGGAAAATAAATTTTTGTTATGAAATATAATAAATTAGGGCAAACCGGTATTGAAGTTTCAGCGCTGACGATCGGCGCGTGGCAGCTGGGCGGCCCGCTGTTTTTTGACGGCGAACCGGACGGTCATCCGGATCCGGGCAAAGAAAATGCTATCCGAATGATTCATGAACTCGGCGATCTTGGCATTAACGCCATCGACACAGCGGAGCAGTACAGTGCCGGCGAATCGGAGCGGCGCACCGGCGAGGCGCTGAAAAACCGGCGGGATAAATGGGTGATTTCAACCAAATTCGGTTATCGCGTCGGTCTGGGCAATACGCGCGAAGACGATTCGTCGCCGCCGACGATACTGCCAAGTCTGGAAGGATCGCTGCGCCGGCTTGGAACGGATTACATTGATGTTTTTCTGTATCACTGTGCGCCGGAAATTGAAGATATCGCCGCCGGACGCGAAATTCTGGAAAAAGCCAAAGCGCAGGGGAAAATCCGCGCTTACGGAATCTCAACCAACAACACCGAATTGGTACGTGTAATGATTGCCGCAAATACGGTCGATGTACTGCAATTTGCTACGAATTTACTTGATCCGGCGGTGGAACTCAGTGCACTGGCGCATGAAGCCAATCTCGGCACGCAGTTGCGCGGCGTAATGGCGCAGGGACGGTTGAGCGGCAAATATTTTCACACCGCACCGGAATTTCGTGCCGACGACAACCGTACGAAAATTACCGGCGATGATTTTTCGCGCTATGTTGCATTTGAGCCGCTGATTCCGGCGGGTTATACGATGGCGCAGGCGGCATTGCGCTGGGCGCTCGACCGGCCGGGGCATCATACCGTCTGCCTCGGTGCGAAAAATATGAAAGACTACCGCAGCGCTGTGGCCGCACTCGATTTACCGCCGTTGACTGACGAAACGCGCGCCGCACTGGTAGGGTGCGCGCAAGGATTGCGCGCGGAATAATGGAAAGGATGAAACATTGGAATAAATAATTCTTTATTCAGGCATTCCATTATTCCAACATTCCACTTTATGAAGTCATTTTCTCTTTTTTTGGCATTTAAATATCTGCGGCCGAAACGGTCCTTTTTATCAATGGTCACCATTTTGTCACTGCTCGGCGTGACGCTTGGCGTGGCAGTGCTGGTAGTGGTGCTTTCCGTGATGACAGGTTTTGACGAAACATGGCGCGATAAACTGCTTAGCTTTAATGCGCACATTAAAATCACCGAGTATGGCGGAACCGTAACGCACCCGGAAATGGTATTAGACTCAATTAAAAATCTGGATGGAATCACCGGCGCGGCGCCGAATCTTGAGGGGCTGGTGTTCATGCAGGCCGGGGATAATGTGCATACGCCGCTGCTGCGCGGAATCAACCCGGAGCTGGAGCGCACAGTCAGCCGTGTGCCGGATTACATGATCGCCGGCGAATTTTCGACGGGCTACGATGAAATTATTATCGGCAGTGATCTTGCGCTGCGCATGGGGTTGGGGGTTGGCGACAGCGTGCTGGTCTATTCGCCGCAGAATTTTGTTTCACAGGATGAGTTGCGTCTGCCGGCAGAATTGACGGTGAGCGGAATTTTTGAAGTCGGCATGTGGGAGATCGACACCGGTTATGTGCTCACATCGCTCGAAACCGCGCGCGGCATTTATAATGTCGAACAGGGCGTGCACAGTATTCAGGTGATGACCGACGATCCGATGCGCGCTCCGGAAATTGCATCGAATATTCGCCATGTACTCGGGCCGATGTTTGCGCCGCGTACCTGGATTGATCTGAACCGGCAGATTTTCACCGCGCTGCAAACCGAAAAAAACATGATGTTTTTTCTGCTCATCTTCATCACCATTGTCGCAGCGTTCGGAATTACCAATACGTTGATTACGTTAACAGTGCAAAAAACGCATGAAATCGGATTGCTGAAAGCGCTGGGATTTTCCAGTCGCCGGATTATGGGAATTTTTTTGTGGATCGGCGCAGTGCAGGGCGTCATCGGCACCGGACTCGGGCTCGGACTCGGTTTGCTTGCGCTGCATTACCGCAATGAACTGTTAAATTTTATTTCAATGCAGTTTCGCGTCGACCTGCTGCCGAAAGAGCTTTATCAGCTCAGCCAGATTCCGGCGCATACCACCGTCCAGGACGTGACCATTGTTTGTATCACTGTTTTAATCATCTGCACGCTCGCCGGACTCATTCCCGCCTGGCGCGCCGCGCGGCTCGAGCCGGTGGAGGCGTTGCGGAATGAATAATTTTTGAACCGCGAATATACGCGAATGGGAACGTCGGACAGGCGTTCTGCCGGTCCACGTTTGAACGGAAATTTCTACATAAGGGTTCCAGCCGCGAATGAAATAGAAACCATATGAATGCCTGCCAGATAATCGGTACTGTTAATGAAATTCAGCAGTGAGTTTTTTGTATTCTTTATGCGGTCGAAGACAGAACACCACGGCTTTAGCCGTGGATGAATGAGCCTCCTGATTGCCGCGAACGCAAAGTTTCGCGGCGTTCAGGTCAGCTCCGAGAGGAGCTGTGATGAAAAAAGAACCCCGAGTTTACTCGGGGGTATCTATATTTTTTCGAACACTTCACCGATTTGTATTTGCAGCGCCGTTGCCGCTTTCCCGGTTGCTGCTTTCTTTCAGAAAGCCCCTCTTCGAGTCTTCAAATACGGCAAATAAAAATTTAGCGGATGACAGTGCGGCGCGCCGTTTCCTGTAAAACCTCTTGACTTCAGTGCGTCTTTTCTACTTTCACCGTAGAATAACAGACTCGCAGTACAGTTTGTTTACAGCAGCACGCCTTCGAGTTTTAACAGGCGCGTTTTAAAATCAAGTCCCGCCGAATATCCGGTTAGGTTGCCGCTGGCACCGATCACGCGATGACACGGAATGACAATGTTCACCGGATTCAGTCCGTTGGCGCGCCCCACCGCCCGGGATGCTTTCGGATGCCCGATCTGTTTGGCAATCTGTCCATAGGTACGGGTTTCGCCGAAAGGAATTGTAAGCAGCGCCGCCCAGACTGCACGTTCAAACGCCGTGCCTTCCGGATTCACCGGGAAATCAAACCCGGTGCGGTTCCTCCCAGCGAAATACTCCTGCAGCTGACGTCCGGCTTCAAGCAGCAGCGGTGTTTCTTCAATTTCGTATTCCGCCGGTTTGACCGTTCCGGCGAAAAAAATATTTGTTACCGCGCCGGCAGTTTCTGCGATTCCTATTTCGCCCATCACTGTTTGAAAAAAACAGGCTTTTTTCATTTAGCTCTCCAGTTAACTGAGCATAACGTATCATAAAAACAATATACGACGGACTGTTTTCGGACATCAAATAATCTTTCAAAAACAAAATTCCAGTGTTTCAGCAGTGGGGCGGTCAGTCCCTTGACCGCCGCTGAAATGGAATATTCAAATTGACGGCGCGCAAGGGACTGCGCACCCCAAAAAATACGTTACGTTGTGCTTCTATGCTTTTGTTCCTTTTGCCGCTAATGCCTCGTGCCTGATGCCTTTTTTTCTCATTCAAGCGGCTCAACGGTCTCAATCCGCAGCGATGCGCGCCGGTTTTCAGCAGGATGAATAATATCGAGATCTTTCACCATCCAGAGCCCGTCAAATTCTTTAACGCTAATGACTTTAATTTCCTTTGTCAGTTTTCCGGCGGCGTTCTGCTCTTTTGCGCCGAGCATCCTGCCGGAGTCTTTTTCGATCCAGAGCCGCAGTTGCTTGTCACCGCGCAGAACGGAAATCACATAACAGTCACGTCCAAGCCGTTTGCCGGTTTCTACTGTTTTTGCGTCTTTGCTCCACAAAAACGAAAATGAAAGATCGGACCATGTTATACCGATGCCGCCGATTTCATCCGCCGGATTAAATTCCGGTGCCGGGATTCCGTTTTTAACGTAATCAAACACTGCGCCGGAGTTTTTCCATTTAATTTCGAGCAGTTCCAGGCTGTGCGTTTTTTTATCCTGAATCCGGTAGGCGGCGCGCGGCGGATTTTCACCCCAGTATAAATCCATTTCAATGGCGAGTTCGCGCCGGACAAATCCGTTCGGTGCGCGGTCTTTCAGCGCGCCGGTTAATCGCACGGGTGCGGTTGGCAACTGCTGCCGTGCGTGTGTCAGGATTTTCCCCGCCGCCGGCAAATCCTCTGCAATTACGGAAATTCCGGCAAGTAAAACCAAAATGAATTGTTTAAACATGCATCTATCTTAAAACTGCCGGGGAGATTTTTACAGCAGTAAACAAGGAAATTAAACCTGTGGCTGTGCTGGATCAGATTTGTTTAATTTGCCGTTTGTGAGCAAAGATGCCGGAGTTTTTTGTATTCCGGTATGATTAAACACAGCGTGATTGCGGTAACCATCAGATCCGCCAGCGGATAAGCTGCCCAGATTCCAGGCAGTCCGAAAATATACGGCATAAGTATGATGACCCCCGGCATGACAATTCCCATGCGCAGCAGGCTGAGCATAATGGTGATTTTCGGCCGTCCAGTGGCCTGAAAAAAATTGGACGACAGTGTAAAAAACGCCCACGTCGGCACGCCGATCACAAAAATGCGCAGTGCCGGTGTCCAGGCCTGCACCATCGCGGCATCGTGCCGGCAGAACATGCCGAATGCCCACGGCGCAATACCTTGGACAATAATCATTAGAAACAGCGCGATACCGGAGGCGGTGAGAACGGAAAGTTTCAGGCATTGTGCAACACGCCCGTAAAGCTGCGCGCCATAGTTATAACCGATGATCGGCTGATAACCGAACATGATGCCCATGCCCGGAATGGTCATCAGCATAAAAATGGATGCGTTAATCACCATAACCGCTACGGCAATATCACCGCCGTATTTCAGCAGCGTATGGTTCTGCACAATTGCCATAATCGCCAGCATTCCCTGCGCGAGGAACGGCGAAATTCCAATGTAACACATGCGGCAGAAAAGCGCTTTGTCGAACCGGAAATATTTCCACCGCAGTGTCAATGACCGGTGTGGACTGCGCCGGAAATGCCAGAACACTAAAATGCTGGACAGCAGTTTTGAAATTCCGGTGGCCCACGCGGCGCCGGCGATGCCCATGTTGCATGGAAAAATAAAAATGTAATCAAGAATAATGTTTGCCACGCAGCCGGCCGCGATATTCCACATTGAAAAACGGGGATTGCCTTCTGAACGAATGATGTGATTGGTACCCATTGCCATAAAATCGAACGGCATAAAAAAAAGCAGAATGCCGAAATATTCTTTGGCATAGGGAGCGGTTACATCGGTCGCGCCAAACAGCCGGGTGATCGGATCGATAAACATCAGTCCGAACAGACAGGTCAGAATTCCACCAATAGTGTAAATCCAGTAAAGCGTGCCGAGAATCCGTTCCGCAGAACGGACATTGCGGCGGCCGAGCTGCAATGAAGCCAGTGTACCGCTGCCGATACCAAACATAATGCCCACCGCGATAAACAGCATGAAGATCTGGAATGTAATTCCAATGCCGGCAATGGCTTCTGTGCCGAGTTTATAGCTGATGAAAATGCGATCGACGATGTTGTAGATCGTCATCATAAAAGAGCCCAGTGCTGCCGGAATGCTGTACTTTAAAATCAACCCGAACATTCCGGCAGTGCGGAATTCTTCAGAAACGTTACTGATTTTATGATGGTTCATTACAGAATTTTTTAAGATAAGCGGTCTAATGTACGCCGCTTTTTCAGTAAATCAAGACAGTCAGCCGGCATTCGGCCTTGCCGGCGGCCGTTAGCTGAAGGTAACGAAGACAAACGAAAGGAAAACGGGATGAGCTTCGCGATCTTTTTGTTTAGAAATGTTTACCCGGAAGCCTGCACCGGCCGCGCAGAGAAAATTAAATCTGTTTATATCTGCGGGTAAATTTTTTGACCTAAACGAACGCCCGGCAGATAATCGTTATAGTTTTCAGTCGGATTATTTTGTTTTAAAACTGGATTCAGTGACAGAAAACGGCGTTTTTACAGCGTTATTGACTGCTTCTTTAATGACAGGCAGAAGCTCCGGCGGGACTTCATCTGCGTTTGGTACCCAGGAGATGTCATCAATTAAAACGCCGGTTAAGGTTTTCAGCCAGGTCATTCCGGCGATATAACGTCCGAGGTTTAATGAAAGGTGGAAACCGTCGCGCGTCAGTGTGTCGCCGATATAGCTGGTGCGCATATTTTGAATCGCAGTACCGGACGGAATTACAAAATTGATGTTTTTGTTTGGAACTATTTTTTCCTGAACGGCGGTAACAATCGCCTGATACATCATCCTTTGATCGCTGTTGTATCGTGGAAAATGCTGGTGTTTGCTGTTGGATTGATATGCCCACGTCATGTGCCACATAATTTTTGCATCCGGATTTGTCTTTTTGGAGTTGATGTATTCAACCAGATTATCAAGGTCTGAATTATACGTTTCCGCCAGTCCACTGTTTCCGCTGACCTGCTGAATGGAAATAAAATCCCAATCCTCGTCCAGTAATCCATCGTCAATCACGCTGCCTTTCCGGTCGACCCATGCACTGGAACTGTTTTTACGATAGTTATAATCCGCGAGCTGTTCCGACGCGCTCTTCCAGTGTCGTTCCAGCGAACAGCCGCCGATATTGAGATTGCCCAGCACGACCTGTTTAAAACCCGCGTTTGTTGCGATCTGATACAAATGCTGCATGGCATCAACCGAAAAACTGTTGCCGATCGCCAGAATCCGCAGCGGCTTTTGCGGCGCCTCCGGTGTTCCGCCGGAGGCGCCGGTCAACACAGAAATACTAAAACTGAGCAGGCCGGCGACAATCAATTTTTGCATGTCATCAAATATCCTTGTTTATTGAATCGGCATAGATTTTCACATTCCTTTTATTTGCACAAGGATAACCGTTGCTGTTATCTTCGGTTCTGCATATACAATGCACCGTTGAACAATAAGTATTCAGCGGGAAAAGATATAACAAGGGAAGGATAGCAATGGTCTCTGTAGTTCCGATGATGTGGTGGATTGCGCCGGTGGCGTCAATTCTTGCGCTGCTGTTTGCGGTTTATTTTTACAGAAAAATGCTTGCGGCCAATGAAGGCAATGCGACGATGAAAGAGATCGCCGGTTATGTGCGCGAAGGCGCAATGGCCTATCTCGTCCGGCAGTACAAAGTGGTGACGCTGGTGTTTCTGGTACTGCTGGCGGTTCTCCAGCTGCTGGCAATATTTGATATTCAAAATCCATTTGTACCGATCGCATTTCTGACCGGCGGGTTTTTCTCCGGTCTTTGCGGCTTCATCGGCATGAAAACCGCCACCGCCGCTTCGTCACGCACCGCCCAGGGCTGCTCCGAAGGATTAAACCGCGGGCTGCAGGTCGCCTTCCGCTCCGGCGCCGTAATGGGTCTGGTTGTGGTGGGTTTCGGACTGCTCGACATCTGTATCTGGTATTACGTTCTTGATAAACTGGTCTATACGCCGGAGAACATGGCGAACGGTCTGCACTTTCTCGGCATGACACTGGTACATGAAAACTGCACCGTGGTTGAAAAACTTGTTGCGATTACTACCACCATGATTACCTTCGGTATGGGCGCATCCACGCAGGCGCTCTTCGCGCGTGTCGGCGGCGGAATTTACACCAAAGCGGCAGACGTCGGCGCCGATCTCGTCGGCAAAGTGGAAGCCGGCATTCCGGAAGATGATCCGCGCAATCCGGCTACCATAGCCGACAATGTCGGCGACAATGTCGGCGATGTGGCCGGTATGGGCGCCGACCTGTACGAATCCTATTGCGGCTCCATTCTTGCCACCGCCGCGCTCGGCGCCGCCGTCGGCGCGCAGCATATTGCAAAAGGCATCGGAACTGTCGCGGATGCCGTCAGCCTGGTCACCGCACCGATGGTTGTCGCCGGTGTCGGTATCCTGCTCTCTATTGTCGGAATTTTTCTGGTGCGCTGCAAAGAGGGCGCAAGTCAGAAAAGCCTGTTGCATGCTCTGCTCACCGGCACGCTCAGCAGTTCCGTATTAATTATTTTAGCGCTCGTCGGCATGTGGCAGCTCGATATGATCGCCGGCGGGATTGTGCTCGCGGTAATTTCCGGACTCATCGCCGGTGTGATTATCGGTCAGGCCACTGAATATTACACATCGGATGAATATAAACCGACGCGCGGTATCGCCGGGCAGGCGCAAATGGGACCGGCGACAACTATTATTGACGGACTCGCCACCGGTATGTACTCCGCCGGTATTCCGGTCATTACAATCGTCAT
This sequence comes from Kiritimatiellales bacterium, assembly GCA_041656295.1. Lineage (NCBI taxonomy): Bacteria > Pseudomonadati > Kiritimatiellota > Kiritimatiellia > Kiritimatiellales > Kiritimatiellales bacterium. The sequence goes on from JBBADV010000002.1 coordinate 135,607, forward strand.
TGGAATTATCTGTGCATTCGGATTCGCCGGCGGTTTCAGTGATATGTCGATGGGACTGTACGGCATCGGTTTTGCGGCTGTCGGCATGCTCGCCACACTCGGCATCACGCTCGCTACGGATGCGTACGGCCCGATTGCTGATAACGCCGGCGGCAATGCCGAAATGTCCGGACTGCCGCCGGAAGTCCGTGAGCGTACCGACGCACTCGACTCGCTGGGTAACACCACCGCGGCCACCGGCAAGGGCTTTGCCATTGGTTCCGCCGCGCTCACCGCGATGGCTCTGCTCGCAGCGTATATTGAAGAGGTTAAACTCTGGATCGGCAAAATGGCCGGCAGCGACGGAACATTTCTTGGATTTACCAAAGAAACTGCGGCACATGCTGAAATGGTCGATTTCGTCGAAAAATTCGCCATGCATATCATGAATCCGCTGCTCATCTGCGGGCTCTTTATTGGCGGTATGATGGCGTTTGTATTCTGCGCCATGACCATGAAAGCCGTCGGCCGCGCCGCCGGATCCATGGTCGAAGAAGTGCGCCGGCAGTTTCGTGAAAAGCCGGGCATTATGGCCGGCACTGAACGTCCCGACTACGCCAGCTGTGTTGCCATTTCCACCGCCGGCGCACAGCGCGAAATGATTGTTCCGTCGCTGCTTGCTATCGTTATTCCGGTTGGCGCCGGGCTCATTCTCGGCGTACCGGGCGTGATGGGACTGCTCGCCGGCGGACTTACCACCGGATTCGTTTTAGCGACGATGCTCAACAATTCCGGAGGCGCGTGGGATAATGCCAAAAAATATATCGAGAAGGGCGCATTCGGCGGAAAAACACTGCCCGACGGCAGCAAAAATCCGGTTCACGGTGCTGCAGTTATCGGCGATACCGTCGGCGATCCGTGCAAAGACACCTCCGGGCCGTCGCTCAATATTCTCATCAAACTGATGAGCATGGTCAGCGTTGTCTTTACGCCGGTTGTTGTGAAATTCTCACCGATCGTGCAGGAGTGGCTGCACATTGTGACGAAATAAGGCGGTCGAAAGTCTAAAGTCCAAGTGGAAGAGGCTTCCAGCCTCTGGCCGGCGGCAGAAATGCCGCCTCCACTTTCTCAACCTTCGACGTTTGACTTTTAGACCCGAGACTTTTTTCTTAATTCACCAACACCGCTTTCCCGCTGCCTTTTTCAACGCGGCCGATGAGGATCGGTTTTTCTCCAGCGGCGCAGAGAATGTTCAGCGCGGCAGCGGAATCGGCGGCGCGCACGAAGATGCACATGCCGATGCCCATATTGAACACTCGGTACATCTCTTCATGATCCACTTTTCCGGCGCTTTCAATGAATTGATAAATCGCCGGCGTTTTCCACGTTGAGCGATCGAACACCGCATCGACGGTTTTTGGCAAAATGCGCGGAACGTTATCAACCAGTCCGCCGCCGGTAATGTGCGCCATGCCGTGAATCTGAATTTTTTTCATCAGTGCAACTGCCGGCTTCAGATAACTCTTATGCACGGCGAGCAGAGCTTTTTCGAAGGTGGTTTTTGTGCCTGGTACGGTATCGTTCAGTTTTTTCTGCGCAGTTTCAAAAATTACCTTGCGCGCCAGCGAATAGCCGTTGGTATGCAGTCCGCTTGATGGCAGCCCGATGATCACATCGCCTTTGCGAATTGTTTTGCCGGTGATGAGTTTTTTCTTTTCAACCTGTCCGATGATGGTTCCGACGAGATCGTATTCGCCGCGCGGATAGAGTCCCGGCATTTCCGCTGTTTCGCCGCCGAGCAGGGCGCAGCCGTTTGCGCGGCATGCTTTGCAAAAGCCGTCGATCACGCTTTCAAACACCTTCGGCTCCAGCGCGGCGGCACCGAGATAGTCGAGAAAAAACAGCGGCGTGGCGCCCTGAACAAGAATATCATTCACGCAGTGATTAACTAAATCCTGTCCGACGGTATTATGTTTGCCGGCCATGTGCGCGACTTTGAGCTTGGTGCCGACGCCATCCGTGCTGGCCACCAGCAGAAACTCTTTGCCCGGTGAACGGAATAAACCGCCGAACGAACCGATCTCACTCACAACGCCGGCGGTTGCGGTGGACTTGACATTCTTTTTAATCCGCTGCAGCGAATTCATCATCACATCAATATCAACGCCGGCGGCGGCATACGCACTTTTCTTTTTAGCCATAAAAACACTCCAGGTTTAAGAAGCGCACAATGTAAAGGCCGTACCGGTGTCCGGCAATCTTAAAGATGCGATAACAGATCGATGTGCTGCAAAGATGCCGGCGGCGTTAAGTGTTCAAATCGACGGTGCAACCAGCGTCCGGATGCGCGGCAGCGGCACTTTGCTGTGAATCCGGTCGTACAGATGTCCCACCGCGATTTCGCCGATCCGTTTAAAATGAACATCGATTGTTGCCGGTCTGGGCCGCAGGTTTTTCAGAACGGCGTCCTGCTTGTCGCTGCTCAACAGTGTGATGCCGGTTAACGGAATTTTATTTTTGTTGAAGTGCGGGATCAATAGGGCCGCATCAAAGTCGCTGTCGATAAAAATACCGTCCGGTTTCTTTTTTATCTGCCGGTATTTTTCAGTAATTTCATCGATATACGTTTCTGCCGGACGGGTATAAGGAAATTCAGAAAATCCTTCGCCGGCGGCAAGCGTTGTATACTCAAACAACGGATTGGACGCCCTGACACCGTGATCGCGCAGCATAGAAATTCTGTTTTGCGGACGCAGATTAATTGAAATCACGCGCCGGCAGTTGTGCTGCATAAAGTAGTCGGCGGCAAGGTGTCCAACCTCTTCATGATCCGGCAGAACCTGATCGCCCCATTCCGGACGGAACATATTATCCAGCACCCAGCAGCAATTTCGTTCGCGCAACCGATCTGCCAGAATTTTTTCAGGTCTCCAGCCGGCTAGAATAACTCCATCCGGATTGAGATTCAGAATTTCATCGGGCAGGGCATCGTAACGTGAAATAATATGCATATCCGTCCGCATCCCTTTTTGCGCGGCGGTTTCGTTAATAGCCTGTTTGATTTCCAGGATCGTCGATGAAATTTCAAGATTTTTCTGCGCCGGATCCACTAAAACAATGAATGAAACCAGTTCCCGTTTTTTGCGCGGCGGACGCGCGGTGCCGGACGGGCGGCGCTCGCTCAGTTCGAAGTTCAGATCTTTAACGACCTGCCGGATTTTTTTCAGTGTCTTCGGAGCAACAATGTTCGGTGAGTTAAGTGCGCGCGAGACAGTGGCCGGCGATACGCCGGCCTGTTTTGCTACATCGAGGATAGATACTTCTTTCATACGTTTTTTAATGTGCCAGTTCGATCATCTGATGTCCCGTAAACTGCGGAACGGTGAATAAAATTCTTCCGGCGGTCTGTGTAAATGCCAGCGGCATTCCTTCCGGCTGCAGCGTTGCACGCCGAATATTTTCCGGCAGTTCCACCTCAATTTTTATGTTGTGCAGCGGAATTAATTCTTCAATCAGTTCCACGCCGTGCAGTTTGCCGGACTCTGTGCTGTTGGACAGTTTTACTTCGCTGCCGCGCTGAACGGTGCTGCTGTACAGCAGATGAAGCACATGCCGGTTTTCTGCCGGCTGGAACGTCAGCACAGCGCGTGCAACGGACGGCAGGTTTGTTTTTAAAATTCTGCCGCTGAGCAGGCGGTTGAGCGCGTTCACAATATATTCTTTGCACGTTACTGCGCCGAAATCGTGATAGATGGAAAACACCGGATGCGCGAGATAGAGAATATTGTCTTTCTGCACGCCGCCGGAAAATCCGGAGATTTCCGGTTGCGGCGGCGTGTGCAGATGCGAACAGAAATGTTCCCAGGTGCGGTTAAAATACGGCTCAATAAGATCGCCGAGTGATTCGCCGCCGGTAACTTTAATCCGCTGCGGCCGCCGGTACATCACGAACGGCGACGAGCAGAACGCCGGCTGCAGTTCCGGCGCCGGCAGAATATAATCCGGTTCAAATTCGCCGGCGCCGAGCCATTCCGCGCCGGTGTCGAACATAAAGCCGTTTTCGTCGATTCCGCTCGTGCCGGTCATAAACAGTTTCCCGCCGCCGGCGAGATATTCATTTAATTTTTTTTGCAGCGCCGGCTGAATGTTCAGATCGTCCGGTAGAATCAGCATCTTGTAGCGCCGGAAATCCATATTGCTGTCAATCACATCAAACAGAAAATGACCTTCAAGCAGAATGCGCGCCGCGCCGGTGTCCGCCGGATTATCGTAGTGTCCGCCGGTGCGTGCGCGGTTCACTGCTTCGGATGAGAGCAGACCGATGTCAGCAACACTTTTTGCGCCGGTGCACCACGGCTGTTTCTGTTCAACTTCTGCGAATGCCGCGCCGATGATCCGGTAGGTGCTTTCATCCAGCCTGCCGGACGGGTGAAGCTGATCGCCGACTGAACACTTTGCGCCGTGTGCGATCATCGCACCGCATTCATAGCGCAGTGCATCAGGAGGTTTATAGCCGCCGAACTCGCCCCACGCGGTGTGGAACTTGCCGGTCATGCCGAGAAAATCAATACCGAGCTGCTGGCAGTATTTTGCCGACAGCGGAAAATGATCATACCCCCAGCCGCCGGTCGGCAGCGATTCGAGTTCAAAGTGGCTGAAATAGGAGAACAGATCATAGCGTCCTTTCGGTACGTGTCCGCTGTTATGAAACACCGGCATGTCCGGATTTTTAAATCGCGCTGCCGCCGTGCTTTTTTGAAAATAATTCAACAGCGCCAGATCAGCGCATTTAAGACGGTCTGCTGCGAGCTCCGGATTCAATCCTTCGCATGCCATCAGTTCCATACACCATTTGCAGCAGCATTGTCCCTGTGCAATAATATCAAGAAAAATTCCGGCGGCATCCGGGAAGAGGGTAACGACTTCGCGAATCTGCTCCGCCAGATAATCCACATACGGCGTATTAAAACAGACCGTTTGAAAGCCGGGATCAAACGCATTCTTCGACCAGCCGAGGAACTGTCCGTTATAATCCGTCTCACGCCACTCCGGGTGCTCGCTGATGGCAACATTATGCACGCCGGCGGTTAGATAGACCGGCACACGGATGCCGATTTCCCGGCATGCATTAAATTGCGCGCGGAGCAGATCGAATTTCAGGTTGGGATGTTTTTTGCCAACCGTTGTATCGTAATACGACCAGCCGTGATGGCAGGAGGCGAAACAGGTGATGGATTCCACGCCGGCAGTTTGCAGTGTTTTCTGCCAGTGCGCTTTGTCAAACCGTTCACCGATACCCGGAATATATTCCGAGGTGTGAAAGTCGAGGTGAACCTGCCGGAAAGGAAGTTTGGCTGTCATTTGCACTGTATGAACCTCACATGAAAATTTTTAAAGTAAATAATGCAAAATATTAAAAAATCTGACGTCTGAAAACAAGCGTGTAAAAAATTATTTATTTCGTGATTGTGATTACATTACAGTTATCAAAAAATGAAAGTAATGTAAATAAAAATTTTTCAGAAAAGTATTGCATTGAAAAAAATTCAGTGCTACATCTCTCTGCGCTAAGCAGGAATGCATCCTGCACTGCGGAGAGGTTATGACGGAAACGATTTATCAGTTCAGCGCAGCAGACTGTTATGTGATCGGGGCGTATCTGCTGATGCTGATCAGCATCGGGTTTATTTTAAAAAAGCTGTGCGGCGGCGTAGCGGATTATTTTATCGGCAGCAACCGGATTCCGTGGTGGCTGGCCGGCGCCGGCTGTTTTATGTCGGCATTTACCGCGTGGACATTTACCGGCGCGGCAGGCTTTGCCTATAAACACGGCATTCTGATTATGCTGATTTTCCACTTTAATGTGATTTCCTATCTCTTTGCCGGAAAATTTATAGCGGCAAAATGCCGGCAGACGCGCCGGATGACCTCGGCGCAGATTATTTTCGACCGCTTCGGCCGGCTGGGCGAACAGTTCTTTCTGTGGATTCAGGTTCCGAATATGCTCTTCGGCGGCGCCATCGGAATGATGGGACTGGCGACATTTCTTTCGGTTGCATTCGGCGTTCCGGTATCGCTCACCATCATCGTCAGCGGCGTGGTCATTCTCATCTATTCAACACTCAGCGGTTCCTGGGCGGTACTCACGTCGGCATTTGTGCAGTCCGTCATTCTGCTCGCATTAACCATTGTTGTTGCGGTACTGACGCTTGGCCGGATCGGAGGAATCAGCGGAATTTTTGAACACATTGAGCCGGTGAAACTGAAATTGTTCAGTGAAGAACACTCATGGATGTGGGCGCTCGCATATTTCTCGCAGATCTTTTTAATCTTTACCTCGGCCACCGGCTCCACGCGCTTCCTTTCGGTGCGCGATGGAAAGAGCGCGAAGAAGGCAGCCTGTCTGGCGGCGGTTCTCTTTTTCTTCGCACCGTTTGTCTGGTTTCTGCCGCCGATCGCCGCGTCGCATATTTTTCCTGATCTTGCCACCATGCTGCCGGCGCTGAAACATCCGCAGGATGCGGCGTATGTGATGATCGGCCTGAAGGTGCTGCCCGCCGGACTCGCCGGATTAATGATCATGGTTATTTTTGCGGCGACGCTTTCCACGATGGATACCTCTATTAATCAGAATGCCGGAATCATCGCATTGAATCTGTATAAACCGCTGTTTCGTCCCGACGCCGGCGAGCGCGAAATGTTTATTGTTTCACGCATTTTTAATATGGTTTGCGGCATCGCGATTATGGCGGGTGCGCTTTTTCTTGCACGACAGGAGCAGTTTGCGCTGTTCGATCTTATGCTCATCATGTCGTCCGTCGTTGCACTGCCGACGGCGGTGCCGTTCGTGCTGATGTACTGGGTGAAAAAAACGCCGCGCTGGTCGATGGTTGTTTCGATTCTTTGCGGCGCGGTGTTCAGTTATTTTTCAGTTGTCAACAACTGGTCACTGCCGGTCCGTGTATTCGGAATCATTCTGTGCGGCACGGTGCCGTTTTTCCTGAGCGGAATTTTCTGGAAACGCAGTTCCGAGAAAAGCCGTGATGAAATTCTCACATTCTATAAAACCATGAACACGCCGGTGGACACCGCTGCGGAAAACATCGGGTCGGAAGATGCCGGTCAGCTGCTGCTCGTCGGTAAAATGGTCATGATTGTCGCCGGCGGACTGTTCGTTGTTGTCCTGTTCCCGAACACGCTGACCGCGCGCATCATCATCGCCGTAACGGCGCTGATGATCTTTATCACCGGCTGGCTCATGACCGTCGCCGGCAGAAAAAATTCTGCAAAAAAATGTGATTAACCGTGAACTCTAAACAAACAACTCTGATTCGAAACGAAGTGAAGAAGGGCTCCGCGAACGCGGGGCAACGAAGTGGCAACTCTGAACCCGGAACGCTGAACTGTATTTGTATCGGCGGCTGGGGACATTGGCCGGAAGTGCTGGACGCACTGCAGGCGCGCGGCGATGTGATCATCGCCGGAATTGCGCCGGCGTATGCCGGTGAAGAGTTGACGGCGATTTGCGCGCATTCGCTCGCCGCCGGTGCACCGGTTTTTGATTCGGCGGACGAACTGCTGAAAATTCCGGCGGAGTTTTGCGTTATCAGCACGCGCCCCGATCACATTGCCGGCGCAATTATCGCGGCGGCGAACGCCGGCAAACACATTATCACCGAAAAGCCTACCGGAATTACCTTTGGCCAGCTCGACGCGGCAGAACGCGCCGTAAAAGAAAACGGTGTGCGTATCGCCGGCATGTTCACGATGCGGACGTTTCAGGTGTTTCAGGCCGCGCGCAATCTGTGCCGTGCCGGGAAAATCGGCATGCCGGTGTTAGTGAACGCGCGCAAATCCTATAAATACGGCCTGCGTTTCGAATGGTTCGGTGACCGCAACCGTTACGGCGGAACGTTTCCGTGGATCGGCATTCATGCGTTCGACATGATCCGCTTTATCACCGGACTGCTGCCGGAACGCGTTGCTGCACTGCACAAAAATCAGGCGCATCCCGAACGCCGGGACTGCGAAGACAGTTGTGTTGCGGTGTGCGAACTTACCGGCGGCGCGCTGGCAACCATCAGCCTCGATCTGTGCCGTCCTGCCGGCGCCGCAGAATACGGCGACGACTGGATTCGCATCGTCGGCACCGCCGGTGTGATTGAAGCGCGCTACAACGAAAAAACTTGTACGCTGCTTATCGACGGCATTCCGGCGCCGGTGAAGCTTGCGCCGGCGGAGTCAATTTATAGCAAGTTTATTGATGGTGGAGCAGACCTTCCAGTCTGCTCATCACCGGAAGAGAGGGCAGACAGGAATGTCTGCCCCAGCTCCGAACGTGCAGATTGTGGAGCAGACTTTCTTGTCTGCTCATTAATGAAGGAGAGGGCAGGCGGGGATGCCTGCCCTGTACCGGATATTTTTGCCTTAACCCGCGCCTGCCTCTTTGCGCGTCAGGCGGCGGATGAAAAACAATGGAAAGAAATTCAATGAACTCCCAACTCCCAACTCCAAACTTTGAACCGCTAAAAATTGCCATGATCGGCTGCGGCGGCTACGCGAATTATTTATCGTGCCGCATCGCAGAGGTTCCTGAATTCTGTACGCTGGTTGCGGTGTCAACACACGATTTTCAAAGTCCGGCGGCGGACGCGATGCGCACGAAAGGCGTAACGGTTTTTGCCGGCGTAGATGAAATGCTGGATTCGCTGTCGCCGGAAACCTGTGACGCCGTGATTGTGCCGACAAGTATTGAAAGTCATTTTGATTACACCCGGCGCATTGTCGAACGCGGTTTTCATGTACTGCTGGAAAAGCCGCCGGTGGCCGCCATTCAGGATCTGGATCAGCTGATCGAACTGCAGCGCCGCAGTGGCAAATGGATTGCCGTAAATTTTCAATATTTATACACCGACATGACACAAAATTTGAAATGGCGATTGATGTCCGGTGAATTCGGCGCCGTAAAATCTGTTAAAGCGCGCGCGCTGTGGCGGCGGCCGGAATCCTATTTCTTGCGCAATTTCTGGAGCGGCAAACTGAAAATAAACGGGCGGTGGGTGCTTGACGGCGTCATCGGCAATCCGCTCGCGCATCTGCTGGCAGAAGCCCTTTATCTGGCGGCGCCGGACGCCGGAATGCTGACGCCGGAAACGGTGGAGGCGGAGCTGTATCACGCGAATGAAACGGAGGGCGACGATACGAGCTGTGTTCGGATTTCCGGCGCGAACGAAGTCGCCGTTTATTTTTACGGCAGTCTGTGCGGCGCGGAACAGTCGCAGGTTTTTTGCGAAATTGAAACGGATCGTGCGCAGATACAATTCACCGAATTTTCTGAAGTTGAAATTCATTTTCATGATGGAAAAACAGAATCAGGCAGAACGCCGGAGTATGAAGAAACGCAGCCGCGCCGGCGTATGCTCGCTGCTATTGCGGCGCGGCTTTTGAATGATGAAAAACCGCTGATCACAGTGGAAGAGTGCCGCCCGTATATGCTGGCGTGGAACGGCGCGTTTGAATCGTTCGGATTTCCGGCGGCACTGCCGGAATCTGCCTTTGTCCGGCAGGAATTGGAAGAGTACGGAACCACTCGCGTGCTGCCGGAAATTAAAGCGCTGATGACAGCGGCATCAGAAAACGGACAGCTCTTTTCAGAAAACGGCGCGGCATGGGCGCGGCCGGGTCGCAAAATCAGTCTGGATGACTACAGTTTTTTCCCGTCGGAAAATCCGGCGTTGATGGAAAAAAATCCGCAAGTGCGGAACAAAGCCGGGCGGGGTGCCGCGGCTTTGCAGGTATAAACAAAATCGTCTGGCGGACACTGAGGTTCGCAGACAAAACAGGAAAGGTAAGGAGGAAGAAGATTATAAACTCGATTTTGCATATTGTTTTGGCACTGGTGCTCCACAGATGACACTGACGCGATAAAATGGCGCAGTAAAGCTGCTAAGCAAGGATTTGCTGATGCTAAGTTACATTTGATTGAAAGGATTAAATCATGAATACAGCAGTGTTGGCGGCACTGGCTTTAGAACAAGGAAAAGGAATTTTACGGTTGGCTCCGAATTGGGTGCCGCGGTCATTCTGCATTCCAGGCCGGCGTATTAAATTGCATCCGGATGATTATTATGCATTGGGCGGCGAGCGCGGCGGAATTGATGAACGCTGGTTTGCTTCCACCACATCAGCGGACAACGGGCCGCTGACCGGCGAATTTGAAGGTCTTAGTTTTGTGGTGGTTGAGGTCGACGGTGAAATAGAACAGTTGACGCTGCGTGATGCGGTGGTTGAATTAAAGCGCTGGCTGATTGGTGAGGCGCTGTGGGGAAAATTCGGTACGTGGCCGATGTTCTCAAAGTTTTTTGATAATCAGGAACCGCTGCCGCATCATATTCATCACGGCGAAGAAGCGGCGGCGCGCGGCGGACAGCGCGGTAAACCGGAAGCGTATTATTTTCCGCCGCAGCTGAATAATCACGGCGGTGATTTTCCGTATACGTTTTTCGGATTCGAACCGGGCGTAACAAAAGAGCAGGTGAAGCAGTGCCTGATGAATTTCACGAAGGGCGACAATGAAATTACAAATCTGTCGCGCGCCTATCGGCTGAAACCCGGCACCGGCTGGAATGTCCCGGCGGGCGTATTGCACGCGCCGGGAAGTCTTTGCACTTATGAGCCGCAAGCGGCATCGGATGTATTTGCAATGTATCAATCCGTTATTCAAAATCGCCGCGTCGTTCCGGAAGAACTGCTGTGGAAAGATACGCCGGCGGAATGCAAAGGCGATTTTGATTATCTGGTTGATGTGATCGACTGGGAGAAAAACGTCGATCCGAATTTTATGCAGAACAACTTTATGGTGCCGGTGCCGGTAAAACCGGAATCGGAAATGCTGGCGGAAGGTTATTGCGAAAAATGGATCTGTTATAAATCGGACGCATTTTCAGCAAAAGAGCTGACAGTGCTGCCCGGCCGTACGGTGACAATTTATGATTCCGCCGCGTACGGTTTGATTATGATGCAGGGGCACGGAACGCTGAATCAGTGGAAGGTTGAAACACCGGCACTGATTCGTTTCGGGCAGTTGACGCACGATGAATATTTCGTCAGCGAAACTGCTGCGAAAACCGGCGTGACCATCACGAATGCATCCGCCAGCGATCCGCTCGTTATGCTCAAACATTTCGGCGCCGGAAATCCTGATTTAAAAATGGGTTAGCGGAAAAATCTTTATGAAATGGCTTGAAAAAAGTTACCGCCGGAATCTGGTTGATATTCATATTGAGGACTGGAATCCGGCGTTTTTGAGTAAGCTCGATCCGGCGGTGTATGTTGAAAATCTAAAAACCGCGCAGGTGAAGAGCGCGATGATTTATGCCAACTCACACGTCGGACTCTGCAACTGGCCGACAAAAACCGGCGCAATGCACAAAGGCTTGAACGATCGCGATTTTCTTGGCGATGTCCTTGCGCTCTGCGCGGAAAATGGAATTGATACCGTTGTTTATTACAGTCTGGTTTATAATAACTGGACATATGAAAAGTTTCCGACGTGGCGCATTCGCAATGTCGATGGACAGGCTTCGCGCGATCCGGATGTAAAAAACTTTTTTATGAAAGGGCGCTACGGCGTTTGCTGTTCGAATAACAAAGAATACCGCGAGTTTACATTTGCGCAACTCGACGAGCTGTTTGATGCGTATCCATTTCAAGGAATGTTTTTTGACATGACCTATTGGCCGGCGATCTGTTTTTGCGACGCCTGCAAACAACGCTATGCCGCAGAAACCGGTGGTAGCATTCCTGAAATTATCGATTGGAACGATGAACGCTGGGTAAATTTTCAGCGCAAGCGCGAAGAATGGATGTCGGAATTCGTGCACACCATGACGGCGAAAGTAAAAAGTCGTAATCCGGATGTCACGGTTGAACACACATGCGCAACGATTCATTTTCCGTATCTGCTCGGAACAGTCACCGGAAATTCCGATGCCAGCGATTATGCCGGCGGCGATTTTTACGGCGGCTTTCTACAGCAGTCATTCATCTGCAAACTCTATTCTGCCGTAACGCAGAATCAGCCGTTTGAATATATGACATCGCGCTGCTATCCGAGTTTGAAAGATCACACCACGATGAAAACAAAGGAGATGCTGGAACTGCACGCATTTCTCGCGCTGGCACACAACGGTGCATTTCTCGCAATTGATGCGATCAATCCGGACGGCTCATTGAATAAAGAAGTCTATCAACTGCTCGGTTCTGTTTTTTCCGAGCTGAAAAAATTTGAACAGAATGCCGGCGGTACATTCTGCGCCGACGCTGCAATCTATTTTCCGCTGACATCGAAATACTATCCGCAGGACAACGGAAAACACATTCGCGATGCGATTGAAATCAACGATACATCAACCAATATGCCATATCTCGACGCACCGCTCGGCGCGGCGCGTACCATGCGGGAAGCACACATTCCGTTCGCTGTAATTGCGCGACCGAATTTGGAAACGCTCGCGAACTATCAACTGCTGATTGTTCCTGGCGCGCGCGATATGACGCTGGAAGAAATTGCTGCGTTCAAAGCGTATGTTGAAAACGGCGGAACGCTGTACTTAAGCGGCGAAACATCGCCGGCGCTGCTGGCCGATGTATTCGGAATTAAAATTTCCGGCACAACTAAAGAAACGCTCACTTATATCGCGCCGGTAAATGAAGGTTGCACGCTGTTCCCGCACGTTGCGCCGGAATATCCGCTGACCGTTTTTGCGGCACAGCTCATCGCGGAGAATGTTGCGCCGGAAAATGTGCTGGCGCAAATTGTTCTGCCGGGAACGGATCCGGCGGACAGTTCAACATTTGTTTCCATTCATTCAAACCCGCCGCAAAAAAATTCCGGTGCGCCGGCGATGATCAAAAAATCATTCGGGCAGGGTCGCGTCATCTGGAGCGCCGCGCAATTTGAAGCGGCAATTCAGCCGCCGCATAAAAAAGCTTTCGAAAGTTTAGTCCGCTCGTGCTTTACCGTGCCACCGGCATTCAGTTCGAATGCGCATCCGGCGGTTGAGCTGACGCTGTTTGAACAACCGGAGCGCGCGCGGTTTTTACTGAATCTGGTGAATGCACAGGATGTTTTACCGCCGGTGCCGATACACGGTATTCAACTTTATGTCCGCCTGAACGGAAAAACTCCGGAAAGCATTGTTCGCGTCAGTGACGGAGTAAAGCTTTTTTTTTCAACAGACGGCGACACAATACAATTTATGGCAGATCTCCCGGGACTTTTTGAGATGATTGCTGTGAACTGGAAATAGAAAACTCCAATATGAACTCTAAACAAACAACTCTAAGCGCTGAATCCCGAACGCTGAACTGCATCTGCGTACTCTGGCCGCAAAAATATCTATGCGGCGGTGCGCTGGCAACTATCAGCCTTGAGTTTTGCGGTTCTGTCGGTGCCGCTAAATACGGCGACGACCGGAATAGACAAGCTTTTCCAGAAACCGACGCGGCATGGGCGCGGCCGGGACACAAAATCGAAATGAACGGATACAGGTTGTTTCCGTCAGTAAATTCGACATGGGTCGAGGAAAATCCGCGAGTGCGGGACAAAGCCGGGCGGGGTGCCGCGGCTTTGCAGGTATAAACAAAATCGTCCGGCGGACACTGAGGTTCGCGGACAAAAAAGTAAGGAGGAAGAGATGAATAGAAAGTATAAATATGTTATAGGCGTTTTCAGCCTGATCGTTATAGCTCATGTAAAAGCCGATGTTATATTAAGTAATCCAACACCGGATTTTTCGAAGAATATGGCAGTATGTCAGACTAATCAGGATGGAAATCTTCAAACAAGGTGGACGAGTGGTGATAATCGGAGTGTTACACAAACGTTTCAATGGAAGAGTGAAGATCTATTGGATGGAATTGGTTTGTATATGATGTCCAGCCAAACGACCTGGGTTAGAGATCAGGAATATGTTCTTATAATTCAAGAAGCGTCGGGTGCAACAGGCTCTGCCGGAACTGTTGTGACAAACATCACATTTACGATGACACGCAACAATGTTTCAGCAAATCAATGGTTGTTTATTGATTTTGATAATGTCGCGCTAACCAGCAATCAATGGTATGGGATTACCATTTGTCCATCATCAAACGATGTTGCCGGTACGGTTATGTTTTGGGGGTCCTATTCAGTAGATTCTTCGCTGCCGGGAACGGCTCAGCAATTTAATCCCGGAGATACAGGACTTCCTAAATCTGAGTTTGGCAGCTCCAACCGGGATTTGACCTTTTATTTGCAATCCGCACCAGTTCCTGAACCCGCTACAATTTCACTTTTTATTATATCAATGATTAGTATGTGGGGTGTTCGCCAGATGACCCGGTAGTTTTTATATATCCTGTTCCGGTTTTTACCGGAACAGGTACTGAAATCTGAAAAGGAGAATGAAATGAGATTATCTGTTTTTGTATGTGGTATAATCGCAGCGGGATTAATCGGAAATGCTTCTGATATTTTATATGATTCAAAAGGATTTGAATCTCCGGTATTTAGGGAAGGGACAATTCAAGGACAAAATGGGTGGTCCAGAGGCAGTACGCCGGATTATCAAAAAGCCGAAATAATAAAGAAAAACGGGCAGCAAATGGTTCGGATTCCTTCTGACGGGACGCAACGTATTCTTCTTCTTTCTAAAAATAGAACCGTTTCGTCAGGAACAGTAAAGCTGTCAGCAGATATTGTTCCTCATAAACTGTCAACAGATGTTCTTGCTCTGGTTTGTGATGTTAACGGTACTGGCGATGATTCAGTTTTTCTCGCAACGTTTGAACGACGTGGAACAAAAGTATTTTTTTCTGTTGGCGGAGTTTTTTCTGATACAGCAAAACCGCCCAAGGAAGAGCTTTCTTTCAAAGAAAGTGACTGGAATCATGTAGAGATAATGGTCGATCTTGATTCATTTGAAATCTGGGGTGTTGTAAACGGAGAGAAAACATCCAAAGGAAAACTTTCTTCGAACATAAAATCATTGAAGCTTGATAAAATAATTGTTCGGACGGAACGAGGAAGTTCTGACGCTGAAATATTGGTTGATAATATAATACTGGAATGGATAAAAAATAGATCATCAACACCGGAGAAAAAATGAAATCACTGATAGAATTATTAGTTATCGTTCTTCCGTTTTTCAGTACTGCTTTTGGCCTGTTTGCCACTACAGTATCTTCAGTTCCTTCATCGTGGATCTATGTTGGAAATGAGAAAGAGGTTGTTGTTGATCCTGAAACCGGTAGAGAAATAATTTATCTTTCATCCGGAGAGTTTGTGGATACTCAATTTCACTATCACGGTGAAACATGGGGAGTGATTAATCATCGTACTTGGCTATTTTTTTCATCGTCCCGTCCACGCCCGGACGTTGCAGGAGGAACTGTTTCTGGAGAACGGCAGATTATGGCTGCTGATATAATGACGGGAAACCTTTATTATTTAACAACAGTTTTTAACGACGGATTGAGTAATATCAGTCATTTCGGAACACGTCCTTATTATGCTACATATAATGACAAACTAAAAGTGATTGTTTTTTTCGATAAGTCCAGATCTCAGATATTTGGTTATAATTGCTTAACCGGAGTTCTTAAGAAAATGCTGACACTTCCTGAAGGAGCGACATCCAGAGAGCTTGATGATTGCTTTGACGGGACAACACTTCGATTGATTTATCCGTATACGATACCGGCAGATGGGGGAATGGTAGGATATATTTCAGTATCTGATTTTGATTGTGATCTTACCCACATTTCCACCCGAATTGTAAAAAGCTGTTCAGCTGATGAAGCATTGAATCATGTCGAAATTCGACCTGATGATATTAACCTGTTTTTCTATAAACATCACAGTGAGAAAAAAGCTGATGGACAGTATTCGAAGGGAAATGTTTATATTAAAAATCTGGAGAACGATGATTCGTCAGATATTGTTGTAAATTCTGAAAACGAACTGATGGATCATATGATTTGGGGGCATTCTGGTGATTATATTTATTGGGATGACCAGGCCGGATCATTAATGCGGTTTGATTACAAAAAACAGAAAATTGAAAAAACAGGAAGTACATATACACTTCATAATTATTTATCTTCAGATGAAAAATTCTGGGTATATGATCTTCGCGGTTCAGAGATTGATTCAACAATACGTATTTCCAATGTAAAAATAACAAATCGGCCCGGTTCAATATGGATATATAATATGAAAACCGGACATTCAGAGAAATATGCCAATATTACCTGGGGCGATCCTCATCCTCGTCATCCGCATGCCGTGTTTTCTTTCGATGACAATATGATTTCATTTGTCACCGGAGCTGAAGATGGAAATTCTCGTGTTGCAATTATGTGGATGAAAAAATAAAACCGCTCAACTTGCGGAAATTGAATAAAGTGTGAATAATCCAGAAAACTCCGGAAGGAAAAAATGAGCAGACAACGGGCGCTGGATGCAATTAATGGTGTGATGAGCGACCGGATTCCTCAATGGGATTTTCCGGATAATATTCTGCTGGCTGAAAAAATTTGCGGCGACGATATCTGGGAGAACACAGAGAAAACAACAGTCGAGCTGTTGAAATATTGTGACATTGATATGACGCATTATATTGCTGGCGGCGTTGCAGAATGGAATTTTCCGTTGGTTCGATATTATAATGAAGCGGAGTTTATCCAGAATGATGATACGCAGTCTTATCTGCAGGCTTATAATAAAAAAACAGAAAAACCGTATCGCTCCATGTATGATAATCTCGGAATGAGCTGTTCCGCTTCGTTCTGGGGAATTGCGCCCACGCTGGCGATGAAAAAATATATGTTCGATTCGCCGGAAGACGTGCTGGAGTTCAATCCGCTTGAACACGATTCCGCAACGCTCGATGACCGCATTGAATTTTTCAGGAATTATTATAAAGAGAAGCAGGCGTTGCTGGGCGACAGTTGTCTGTTTATCGGGTGGTATTATCATACGCTTTTTATGTGGCCGGTTGAGATTTTCGGATGGGAGAATTTTATGCTCGCCGCAATGATGGACTCTGAACGGTTTAAAGAAATTCTTGATCAGTTCTGGGAAATCTCTAAACGTGATCTTTCTGCCATGACGGCTGTCGACGACTTGCAGCTTATTGGGTGTCATGATGATTTGTGCAGTGCGAATGGCCCGATGTTTCCGCCGGACTGGTACAGAACGTTTATTTATGACCGGTACGCGGAAGTCAGTTCAATGATTCGCGCTGCCGGAAAGAAAAGCGTTTTTGTTTGCGACGGAAATGTAAGCGCGCTGCTTCCCGATATTGCCGCGACCGGATTTGATGGAATTACTGTTGATGGTCAGACAGATTTAAACTGTGTTGTGAAAAACTTTTCCGGAAAAATCATGGTCGGCGGAATGAAGCCGACAATTGTCAGCAACGGTACACCGGAACAGATTGAGCAGATGATAAAAAGTACGGTTGATATTATAAAAGATGAGCCGGGATATTTTTTCCAAAGTTCCGGTCTGGCCGGGAAAACACCGGTAAAAAATATCGAACATTATTTGCATTGTATTCAGAAGTTCGGACAGCGGTAAATTTCAGGAGTGATAATGGAAACGGTGAAAAAAGATCAGATTACAGAATATAAACTCGGCGATATGATCGCGCGGTTTTCCCCGCAATGTAATCAAATCATTTCGAGCCGCCGGCAAAACTGCCGCCGTCGCCGCCGCAAAAAATATTTCGCCGCGCGCCGTAAAAATTTCGGACATCTCTTAATTGGCCACGAAAAACACAAAAAGGCACAAAAATTAAATCTCAGAATAAAATTTTTGACAGGATAACAGGATGAGTAGCGTGGATTTTTCATCTGTGCCATCTGTGTTTATCTGCGGATAAAAAATCCTTGGCGTCTTGGCGGTTAAAACATGAAAAAGAAATGGAACCACAGAGTTCACAGAGATTCAGAGAATCTTTCCTCCGTGCCTCAGTGATCTCTGTGGGTAAAAAATCCTTGGCGTCTTGGCGGTTAAATCAGAAAAGGGAATAGGCATTAGGCACGAGGCATTAGGGAAGAAAGGAACAAAGGCACAGAGGCACAAAGAGACTGCGTCAGGTAGCGTTCAGACGAGGATTCAGAGAATCTTTCCTCCGTGTCTCAGTGATCTCTGTGGTTAAAAAATTCTCGGCATCTTGGTGGTTAAATCAAAAGGAAGATATGAAATCATTACTTACTGCTCTCATGCTTGTTGTCGCCGGAAATGTTCATTCCGATTATGCGGAGATGAATGAAAAAATTCTTGAGCTCGGCTCGCTGACAAATGCGCCGGCGGTACAGGACGCCGGAAAAACTTCCGGCGCGATGAAAGCGATTTTTTTCGATTCGCTGCCGCTGAACGGAAAACCGACCAAAGTGTTCGCGTGGATTGGCGTGCCGGAAGTTTCCGCCGGAAAAAAAGTTCCCGGCGTTGTGCTTTTACACGGCGGCGGCGGAACGGCGTTTAAAGAATGGGTTGAGTTGTGGAACAGTCACGGTTTTGCGGCGATTGCGATTGCCACCGAAGGCCAGACGGATGAACGCGATGAAGAAAATTCACGGCCGTGGAAACGGCACGAATGGAGCGGACCGGCTAAAAAACAAACGTATGCCGACACAAATCTGCCGCTGGAAGAGCAGTGGACGTATCACGCGTCCGCCGCCACTATTCTCGCCAATTCACTGCTGCGCTCACTGCCGGAAGTTGACGAAAATAAAATTGGATTAATGGGAATTTCGTGGGGTGGAATTTTAACCAGCACCGTGATGGGCATTGATGCGCGGTTTGCATTTGTGATCCCGGTGTACGGTTGTGGACATCTGTTCGACAGCGAAAATCAATACGGCGATGCGACGCGCGATAATGAAATTTATAAAAATGTCTGGGACCCGATGGTGCGGATGGCGCGCGCAAAAATGCCGGCGCTCTGGCTGTCGTGGCCGCAGGACACGGCATTTTCGCTGGAAAGTCAGGCGAAAAGTTATCGCGCGATGAGTGGTGACTATATGGTGTCGTTGATTCCGCGCATGCAGCACGGCCACGCGTCGGCGTGGAAAAAGCCGGACAGCTATGCCTTTGCAAAAAGCGTGGTGGAAACCGGACGCCCGTGGGGAGAAATGATTCGCGGCGGCATAAACGGAAACCGCGCTGAAGCGGAATTCCGTTCTGATATTGCGCCGGAAAAAGCATTATTGGTTTCAACAACCGGCACCGGATTTACCGGCACCCGCAAATGGATTGAAACACCGGCGGAATTCAAACAGAAAAACGGTCACTGGGTTGCTACGGCTACGCTGCCTGAAAAAACCACCGCGTGGTTTATTAATCTCACCTGTGACAGTTTAACGCTTAGTTCGGAATTTCAAACGATCGATTAATTGATTCGGCGTGCGCCGGTTTTTTGCAAATTCTCCTTGATCGAGCCGCGCGCCGGTTTCAATTTCTCCATCAGCAATCATTTGATGGATTGCTATTTTGCTCTTACCGGCTCAGCTATCGGTACGCGTGAGATATCCTGCAGCGATTTGCAGCGTTACTGTACAGCTCCGTCCGATTTTTTGCCAGTAATTCCCAGACGGCTGGGCGTTGAAAAACAATATGGATCAACGGCACCGGTGCGCGATTGCAGAGAATAAATTAAACAGAAAACGCTCTATAGTATTAAGAATATTAGCATATTGTTGTTATTTGTGACATCGTCGCTCATGAAAGCCTATACGATGGATTTATGAGAACCGATCGTAGCCTTTGTCAAAAACGGCGGATCGGAAGTTGGAGTAGCAAAACGGTTTCATGTCGGGCGGCGTGCTGTCTATCTCTATCTCCAGGCCGATGCCGCCGGAACGCTCGAGCCCAGGCAGAGCTGGGGACATTGGCGTACGCTTGATCCGGCCGCGCTCCGGGGTGAGGTGGAAAGGGATCCCGACGCCACACTGGATGAGCCCGGAGAACGTCTTGGGGCCCATTCTGCAACCGTCTGGCATGGACTGAAAAGGCAGAACCTCACATTAACAACATCGTCTGTACCGGCCCTGCACCCGTTCGCCGCGGGGTCAATGGGTCTATACGGATGTTGCGGATGGACGGTGTGGACGAACGAACCAGTATCATCTCCGCATCCTGTCTGCGCCGGACAGTATTCTTGTCCGGCGCATTTCTTTTGCTATTCTGCCGGTATGACAAAAACGAAGGAAATAATCTGGTCGTGCGGCGGATGTGAAATCCAGTTTTCCGGTATGCCGCTGATTATGGGAATTCTGAATGTGACACCGGATTCGTTTTCAGACGGCGGACGCTGGTTTGATTCCGGCGCGGCAGTAAAACGCGGAATTGAAATGGCGGAGCAGGGCGCACAAATTATTGATGTCGGCGGCGAGTCGACGCGCCCCGGTTCGCAGTTTGTCGGCGCGGCTGAAGAAATCCGGCGCACAGTGCCGGTGATTCGCGAGCTGCGCAAGCAGCTGCCGGAAATTTTGATTTCGGTGGATACGTGGCGGACAGAAACGGCGCGTGCGGCCGTTGCGGCCGGTGCAAATATAATTAACGATATCGCCGGTTTGCGCGGCCTCGGCATGGCGGAGCTCGCCGCCGACACCGGCGCCGGTGTTGTGCTGATGCACATGACCGGAACGCCGGAAACGATGCAGTTGAATCCGCAATACACCGATGTCGTAACAGACGTAAAAAAATTTTTCGAAATGCAAGCCGCCTTTGCTGCCGACTGCGGCGTCCGCCGGGAACAGCTTTGTTTCGATCCGGGTATCGGATTTGGCAAAACGGATGAGCACAACCTGACATTACTGAAAACAGTGCCGGAATTTATAAAATTAGAACGTCCGGTCCTGATCGGCGTGAGCCGGAAAAGTATGTTCGGGCGACTGCTCGGGCGCGAAAACCCGTGCGACCGGCTGGCGGCGTCACTCGCCGCCGGAATGTTTGCGGCACTGCGCGGCGCACATATTTTGCGCGTTCACGATGTATTAGAAACGGTCGATGCCATGAAAATCTTCAATCAATTAACCACAGATGATGCGGATATAAACGGATGTTCGACGGTAGGCGTGCAGTCCCTTGCGCGCCGTTAATATGGAATATTCAATGTTTGCGGACGGCAAGGGACTGCCGTCCCTACCTTTTTTCATCCGTTTGTATCCGCATCATCTGCGGTTTAAATCCATTGTTTAGAATTTTTTCTTGGCGGCTTGGCGGTTTAAGCCCGTTGCCGTGGATACGGCAGCGAAAATTTACGTTCAGATTCGTTGCCGGTGCAATAGAGCAGATCCGTTGAATGTTCGCTGTCCGTATGCGCGACATCTTTTTTGCGCAAATGCAGGTTGGTTGTGTACGGCACAGCAAGCTCCGTCGGCGCGGATATCATCTGCACATCAATGCAGTCGTTCGCCACATCAAAAATCGCAACATCATGCGGAAAACTGGCAAGCCCGGATGGAACGATGTGCGTAACGCCATTCGTTTTTACGCGGCCGGTCAAATGCACGTGACCGGAGAGCACCGCAATAATCCGGTCGCTGTTGTCTTCAATCAGTTGCCGCAATGCAAGATCGCCGCAAATCCAACTGATAAAGCCGAATGTTTTTTCCAGCACGGCGGCGTCACGGATCGGGACAATCGGAATATGAAACGTGATGAAAACCGGCAGTCCGGGATGTTCCGCCAGCGCCTGCTCAAGAAATTTCCGGCGCGCGGCGCGGCATGCCTGCTGAACTTCGGGCGATTGAAATTCGATTGATCCGTCAAACCCCGTATCGCCGCTGTTATTCAGCATGATGAAGAGGATTCCTTTGTGCACAAAAGCATATTGCGTGCGGTCGGCGCCGAATGTATCGCGGTACGCTTTTTCGTACACCGCATCACCTTCATGCTGCCGGTTTTCGTGATTGCCGACGCACGGATAAAACACCACGGACAGCTCTTTCATATATTCTGCAAACGCCGGCTGCTCTGCGTTGATCTTTTCGAGTTCAACGCCGTGAATCATATCGCCGCCGGACAGAATAAAATCGAGATCGCCCAGCCGGCCTTCCGCAGCTTCTTTAAAAAACCACTGCGCGCGCTGATTGGCACCTTTGTACGGACGCACACCGTCGAACGGCAGTCCCATGTGAATATCAGTCGCAAAAGCAAATCTGAATTTTTTCATATCTTTACCCTTTTCCGGCAGCCCATTCCCATCATCGACAGCGATGATGCCATCAAACTTCCCTGCAGAAATTTCCGGCGCGTCGGGCTCGCAAAACTTATATTATCAATTGGAAATTTCATGATGCCCTTTCAATATGAATACGACGGGACTCAATCTGTTCCAATTCAATCAACTCATAATTCAGCGACGGAAAATGAGTGTAGTTCCGCATATCCACAATCCGCCCGGGCTTTGCCCACGGAATTGCGGCGGCGGAAAACAGCGTTCCGTTTTCCGCCATCTGCCGGACAGACCCGCCGATATTTTTAATGTACCGAAATGTATTCCCGTTCTGTTTTTTAACCGCTGTAAATTCAGCGTCAATCGCCGCCGGAATTCCGGCGGATTCAAACGCGCCGTTCCACGCCAGCACAAACGGCCGGCACTCTTCAACGGTAATCAGCGGCCGTTCGCCGGATTTTAAACTGTGAATCGTTGATCGCAGCATTGCCAGCCGGCTGAAAATCCCATCGTCCTCTTCCGTAAAATCCTGCCGCTCGCGGCGTCCATCATGAAACTCGACATCAACCGTGCAGAAATCAGTCAGTGTAACAGTTGCTTTTTCGGTGCGGATTTCGCAAACAACCGCGCCGGACTCCGGCGTCGCAAGACTCGCGCTGAACAACAGCTTCACGCCGTTTTCGGCCTGAATGCAAACCGCATTGGTATCTTCACTTTCAATCGCGTTGGCGTGATACAGTTCCGCCTGTACCGTTTCCGGCGACGCCATTCCGGCGGCGGAACTTCCAAGATACAGCGCCTCCGCCATCAAATGCGCCAGCGGATTTCCAATCGTTCCGTCCAGCACCCACACATTGTTCATCCGCAGCTTTCCGCTCCACGCCGCGCGGCGGAAATATTCTTCCGAGCGCGGCCAGAGCGCATGCGCATGCACACTTTTAATTGCGCCGAACTCGCCGAACATCAACCGGTTTTTAATCGCGGCCGTTGACGTCGCAAACAGATGCTGAAAATTCACAGCAATCCATTTTCCGGTGCGCCGCTGCAGTTCAATCAGTTTATCCATATCCTGAATCGTCACCACCGGCGGTTTCTCCAGCAGCACATGAAACCCGTTTTCCACCGCTTTCGCCGCGTACTCGAAATGACTGTCTATACTGGTCGGAATAACAATCGCCGGACAGGTTTCCGGCGGCACATTTGCAATCAGGGCATCAATATCTTTATAAATGGAAACCCCGGCTGCGGCACACTGCTGTACCGGTTCGCTGTCTGAATTCCGGGTCACTATTGCAACCAGCCGGCAGATTTCCGGCAGCTCGCTGATCCGGTCGCGCAAATATGCTGCATAGCCGCCGCAGCCGATGATTGCCAAATTCATTGGCAAATGTTTAATACTCAATGTTCATTGCTCCATATAAAAACTGTTTCGAGACGCTGTTCATTGCCGGTTAACTGCTGAATATTGATAATTGAACATTCATCGGCAGACTGGCGCGCACGCAAAACGAAACGCGTTAATTTGAGAGCATCGACGGTATTCGTCAGTGCAGTGTTCTTTTCAACAAACGGCAGATACAGCGGCGGCGGAATATCCAGCTCCACCGGCACCGGAGTTTTTCCGTCCTTCAGCAGTGTAACGAGATTTTCGTTCGCGCGCGCTTCGATAATTCCGGCGGTACCGACAATCCGGATCCAGTCGTTGCCATGCGTGCCGGCGGACTGCGGACAAAAATAGTCCACGCTCACCGTCGCCGGCGCACCGCTGCTCAATGTAAAAATTCCGGCGCATGAATCTTCGCAGCTGCTGAACACCGTAATTCCGGCCAGCGACGGATGATTTAAACCGCCGGAAAGTTCTTCGCCGGCATACGCCGGCGCCACGCCGGAAAAGTGAACATCACCACACGCACCGAATTCATTTGCCGCCTCAAACCAATGTCCCCACCCGCCTATAAAAACAATATTTTTCATAACTAGTAAACCTCCCCGCGACAAGCCACGGGGTATTCTGCGACAGACTTCGATAAAACTTAATTTCCGGGCCACGGGATGAAATGAAAACGAATGTGCAATCAGTTCCTCCCATATCAAGATCCGGATTTATTTTCGGGGAGAACACGGTGCAATTCAAAAATATAAACTGTCCAAATTATCTCCCTTTTTTTGGACATGCCCAAAAAAACGGAATGTATTCAAAACAAAAAAATCGCTGCAGGATACGCCGTATTCAGGAGCGTATCCTGCTTCTAATTTTCCGGTGCGACGGACGCCGGAAAACCGGCGGCGCAAATGCTCTCAATCCGCAGCTCCTCGCTGGCGGACAGTTCCGGCACAATCTCCAGCAGCCACTCGTTTCCGGCATCCATACCGGACGCAATGATTTTAACCAGTCGCATATTGCCGTCGGCGCAGTTTGCATTAAACGTTCCGGCGGGCTCACCGTTAATCCGAACGCTGAACGCTCCGGATTTTTTTGTACTCTCACCGAACAGCATCACCTCCGAAGCGCGTACGCGGAACCGCAGCGGCTTTGCTCCCGGCGCCGCCACTGCCAGTGTGCCCATCCAGCGTGAACAGAGAAAATCGAATGCAATCGCAATCCGGTGCGGTTCGGCGCGTGTCCAGACGTCCGGCAGATCGCCGTTGGCGGCAATGTGGAAGCGGTTCGCCGTCACATACGTTTCCGCATGCAGCATTTTTTCCGGCGCGCGACAAACAGCGGCATTGCTGATCGCCTGCTCAAACGCATCCCACACCGCAGCCGCATACAATGCGTATCCGGCGTCACCGGGATGAACAGAATCGGGCGTATCCCACAGCTCATTTGCATCTGCAATTCCGGTGGCGACGCGCTCTTTCAACAAAGCAACCGCATCCGCCTGCGGCAGTCCGTACGCCTCAGCAATTTTTTTATGCTCCGCATCGAGCGGGCGCGGCGGCGGATTCGGCAGGCCGTCTTTTTTAATTGAAAAACGCGCCTGCAACACCGGAATCCCTGCCAACACCAGTCGCCGGACAACCGCCTCATACGCCGCCAGCCGCGCCGGGTTCGGAAAATCAAACGCCTTGTCGTTAATCGTAAAATCCAGAAAAACCAGATCCGGCTCATACGCCAGCACATCGCGATCCAGCCGGAACACCGCCAGTTGCGAACCGGTGCCGCCCAGCGCTGCATCAATAAACCGGAACTGCGACATCGGGAAACGATCCTCCAGCTTGCGGGAAATGATAGCGCGGTATGATGTTTTCCACGGATCCGTTGAATTCGCGCCGACGGTCAGGCTTCCGCCAAAAAACGCGACACAAAGCCGCTCGCCGTTTTCAGCCCGGCGCGCAAACTCTGAAAAATCCGGCGCAACGGAAAAAAGAAAAACCGGCAGTAAAACAAAAACAGCGATCAATTTTTTCATGCCGCCAAGATTCGGTGAAATAAAAATGCCTGCAATGAAAAAAGAAAAAATTCTGTACACCATATTCTCATGGTAGATTGTAACTGCAAGTGTCCGGTTGGAGATTTTTGATTCATGCCGTCATTTTCTGATCGAACCGTTCTTCCGCTGTTTTAAAATTCAATAGTTTTCGTGGATAGGTAGTGATCCACGTTTCGATCTCCCAATGATTGAACTCTTCCTGGGTTCAACCGCCGGCGGACGGTCGATAATGCTGTGTCCCGGAGCCACGGTGCGTTTGCGGCATTACACCGTTCTTCTACGGAATACTCTCCATGCGATAGGTCAGCCCAGCCGCACTTCAGCTCCTGGCGGATCGTACGCTTCGCACATCCGGGCAGCGCGGCAATCCGGACGGCCGGTTCTCCCCTCCGGTACAACACCTCAATCTGAATGCGCTCTTCGTACGTCAAATGCTTTCCCTTCCGCGGGTCTGTGTGATACATTGTCCCTGTTCCATGCCGATGCTCCTTTCCTTTGTTTTGTCGAATGAAGACAGGTTCATTCTGGTATGGAATTTCTATGCTTCCAACCGGATACTTGCGTTTACAATCTACCCGGATTTTATAATTTCACCGCAACGGATAAAAGGAAATCAAGCTGCGTGTGCTATTAACCTTCACGGATAGCGGCTCCAGTGGCTTCGCAGACATTTTTACCGACGATGTCATGGAAGGCGTTCACTCTTTCGTCGGTGAGCGTGCCGGCTGGAGAGCGGTAGATAAAGTTGTATGCCATGCTCTTTTTGCCTTGTTCAAGCGGCTTGCCGCGAAAGAGATCGAACAGCGTAATTGTTTCCAGTTCCGCCGGCGCGGCAGATCTGGCAGCTTTGACGATCTCTTCATGCTTCACCTGTTCGTCCACGATAAATGCAAAATCGCGGTCGATGCTCGGATAGAGCGGAATATCTTTGACGGGATACCGGCGCCAGACGTTTTCGATCAGCGCTTCAAGATCAATTTCGGCGGCAGCGACCGGATCGTTCAAGCGCCACTCTTTGCGCGCGGCATCGTTAATCAATCCAAGCACGCCGATTTTCCGTTTGCCGGCGGTAATTTCCACGGCGGTGCCGGCGGAAAATTCCGGTGCTTTATCGAGCGGACGGAACTGTACTTTAACGAGTTTCTGTGCGGCGAACAGATTTTCGAGCAGTCCTTTCAGATGCAAAAAAGTTTCTTCCCGGGTGACGGGGCGCTGTTTATCGAGTGCGCCGCGGCCGGCGGTTCCCATTAGGCCGATACAGATTTTTTCAACCTGCTTTGTTCCTTGTTCAGTTTTGATAAAGGTGCGCCCGCTTTCAAAAAAGAGAGCTTCATTAATCTGACGCGATTTATTGCGTCCGAGGCTTTCAACCATTTGCGGAATAAGCGAGGTGCGCAGTACGGATTGATCCGAACTGATCGGATGCGGCAGCTCTTCACGCGCGTCGTAATTTTCTTTGCCGAACAGATCGAGCAAGGCGTGGTTGACGAGCGTGTAGTTCATGATTTCACGTGCGCCGAGTCCGGCGAGATTTTTATGGCATGCATGAATGGCGCGAATCCGCGCATCACTGACGCCGGAGATCGTGGTGGCGTCCGGCATTTTTTCCGGAATTTTATCAACACCGTACAGCCGGATCACTTCTTCGCTCAAATCAACTTCGCGTTCTAGGTCGTCACGAAAGGCCGGAATTTCGAGCAGCGCTTTTTCGGTATCGCTCTCCAGCACGCTGATTCCGAGCGATTCAAAAATTTCTTTCTGTGTACCCGCCGGAATTCCCAATCCAATCAAATCACAGATTTTATGCCAGTGAACAGTGATCTGCCGTCTGGTTTTCGGCGCGGCGTATGCATCAAGCACACCGGCACAAAGTTCAGCGCCGGCAAAGTCCTGCATGAGTGCGGCGGCGCGGCGGCTCGCCCATTCAACAGACTCTGCATTCACGCCGCGCTGAAAACGGTAGGAGCTGTCAGTGGAAAGCCCGAGCGCTTTTACAGTGGCGCGAATGTTTGACTTTTCAAACACCGCCGCTTCGAGCAGAAC
Organism: Kiritimatiellales bacterium; assembly: GCA_041656295.1. Classification (NCBI taxonomy): domain Bacteria; kingdom Pseudomonadati; phylum Kiritimatiellota; class Kiritimatiellia; order Kiritimatiellales; species Kiritimatiellales bacterium. The sequence continues at coordinate 163,292 of JBBADV010000002.1, forward strand.
AGTTTTGGTATGATCATTAATTTCAGTATTAAGTCCGCCCATTATGCCGCCGAGCGCAATGGCTTTTTCGGTGTCGGCAATGACGGTCATATGTTCATTTAATACGCGCTCTGTGCCGTCAAGCGTGATAAATTTTTCACCGGCGCCGGCGTTGCGGACAATAATTTTCCCCGCTTGCAGCAGCGTGTAATCGAACGCGTGCAACGGATGTCCGGTTTCGAGCAGGACATAGTTGGTGATATCGACGACGTTGTTGATGGAACGGATGCCGCAGGCATTGAGCCGTTTCTGCATCCATTCCGGCGCCGGTGCAATTTGAATGTTTTTCAAAACGTGCGCGGTATAGCGCGGACATTTTCCGGTATCCTGAACTTCAACAGAAACATATTTTTCTACTGCTGCGGTGCTCTCTTTAATTTCCGGCACCGGAATTTTCAGCGGCGCGCCGTAGATTGCGGCGACTTCGCGCGCGATGCCGATGACGCTTAAGCAGTCCGGACGGTTCGGCGTGATTTCAAGTTCGAACACCGTTTCCGGCGCGCCGATAATTTCGGTCAGCGGTGTGCCGGGAACAGTTCCGGGATTGAGAACCATCAGCCCTGAATGATCATTTGAAAGTCCGAGTTCATCCGCTGCACAGAGCATACCGAGCGATTCGACGCCGCGGATTTTAGCTTTTTTCAGTTTTTCACCGCGCAGTACGGTGCCGACCGGCGCAAATGGATAGACGCCGCCGGTTTCGACATTCGGAGCGCCGCAAACCACTTTAAGCGTTGCGCCGGCGCCGTAATCGACACTACACAACCGCAGTTTATCGGCATCCGGATGCGGCTCGACGGCGAGAATTTTTCCGGCGACGACGCCATCAAACATACCGCCGACAGTTTCAATTTTTTCCACTTCAAGACCGGCGAACGTCAGGCGGTCGGCAAGACCTTCAACGGTATCATCAAAATCGACATATTCTTTGAGCCAGCTTAATGTAAATTTCATCGGGTTTCCTCAGCTAAAACGAAAAGAGAGTAAAACACGAAACGCACCGGCGGGCAAGCCGTGACAAAAAGAACATATGATCTATGGGGTGAATTTAAAGTACACTGTCGAAAGACAGAAGTGAGTAAAATTTTCGCTGACTTTTTCAGCAGCTAATTTTTCTTCCACGGCGGTGTAAACGGCAGTGCGGCGTGAAAACGGTCGATTAATTCTGTCTGATATTCCCCGGCAAAATTTCCGGCAGTAATTCTTTTTAATGCAGTGTTACGCAACTCAATCCAGCTGGCGGATTCGTCGCCGGGAATGATCGGAAAAAAATTCACGCCGGCGGAGCGGGCGGCGGCAAGATCGCCGGGGGCATCGCCAACCATGAGCATGTGCGCCGGTGCATAGCGTCCGCACATAATGGTTTGCAGCGTCGATTTTTTTGACCCGAGTTCGGCGCCGGCAATCACATCAATATATTTTTCAAGACCGGCGTTACGCCATTCGTGCACAAGCGCTTCTTCGGCAGTTTGCGAAACGACAATGACATCGCAGTCGCGTCGAATTTTTTGCAGTGATGTTTCAACCTCAGCAAACACCGGCATCTCTTTTACACCGGCGATTTCTATATTTACTGCACGGCTCCAGTTCAGGATGCGGCGCAAATCTTCGTTATCGCCGCATCCGGCGGGTGCGGTTATTGCGCGATCATCGCCCGCATTTACAATCATAAATTTCTCCAGCTCATCCGTGCTGAGCGGACGACCAGAATTTATAAACTGCTCGAGTGCGGCGGTATTCGGGATTCTGGTGAGTGCCGGAAAGTACGGCACAGCGGTTTTCATATTCTGGAAAATTTTGAGCAGCAGCTCAAACCGGTTAAGCCCGCGCCACTGCGAATAAAGCGCTGTCCATTCGGCGATTCGCCGGAATTCCTTTTCTTCGTTTTCGAGCTGCCAGAAGCGAATGATGCCGGTATGAAAAATCTGCTGTTTGATCGTCATGCTGTCAAACACACAACCGTCGGAATCCAGCGCAACCAGTACATCGTGCTTTGCATCAAAATGAATCAGATCGTTTTTGCTCCAGCTGTTTTTCATATCATACGATCAGGCAGATTTGACAGATCGGGCAGATCAACATCTTTTTAATTATCGTATTCGTCCAGGCCCTGCAGTACACGGTAGGTGCGGTGAGCGCGCTGAATTTTTGCCTGCTGTTCCTGAAACGACTGCACCTCTGTTTCGCGCGGATTGGTTTTTGAAAGCAGAATCAGCGCTTCCGTTGAAATCTGCGCCGCTTTTTCGTATTCACCGGAAACATAATAGGCTTCAGCCAGCGTGTTCCAAATGGACGGCATGTACGGTGAAAGCATCAGTGCTTCACGGGCATAACGCAGCGCAAGCGCACCGTCGCGCACACGTCCGCCGGTGGCATAAACCCACGCGAGGTTGTTGTAGAGCAGCGGATTATCGGGATATTCTTCAATGAGCTGTTTCAGATAGTTGATCGCCTCGGAATAGCGTTTCATCGTGATGTAAAGCGTACTGAGGCGAAACCGGATTTCAGCATCCTCCGGATAATTTTCGCGGGCGCGCAGATAGGCTTTTTCGGCTGATAAATACTCTCCTTCTTCCATATATTTTTGTGCGGCGTTCAACAGACGGTCGGTGCGGCTGTCGTGCTGCACCCCTTCCGGCGCAGCAAATTCCGGCGGAGTTTCAGTTTCATCCTGCAGTTCAATCCGCGAGCCGGTTTCTGTTTGAATGATCAGTTCACGCTCTGTGTCGACATCCTGATCGGGACGCCGCAGCAGCGGCGGCGCATTGGTTTCTTCCGCTGCGGAATCCCACCGGTTGGGAAGTGCAGTGTCAGCATGTTCAAAAATATTGGTTGAAATTCCTCCGTCCGGGTGCTGAGCCATCAGCACAGCAGCAACGGAAACGGAAGCGGTTAAAATAAAAATCAGTTTGTGCATAGAAATTATAATTTTTTAACAGTTACTTTTACAGTCGCCGGCTCAATGCGATCGGTTTTAAATCCGGCCGGCACCGCCGCATGCACCGGCATTTCATATTCGCCCGCCGCCGTCAGTTCTGAACAGTCGGCATATAAATATACATCGTGCCGATGCAGATCGTCTACGTTCGCAGTGCGTCCAGACAACTCGATGGTCGCGGTTTCCGGTGAAATTCTTGTCACACGCGACTCAGCCGATGATACCAGAACCCGGATATTTATATTTTCAAGCCGGCGCGTAACAACGCGTTCAACCAGAGTAAAATCTACTGTTACATATTCCGGCGATGCATTCCAGAATTCCGCCGTATCGGCAATCATTGCGGCTGTACGGAACGATGTGTAACGTCCGTCCAGACTCACCGGCACGGTGCGCACCAGTTCGAGATTGCGCAGCAGTTGTTCAGCGCCGCGCACCCGGACCGCTGCCGGCGTACACTCTGTTTTTTCAAGCTGAACGCCTGCCGGAAGTTCACCTTCGAACACCGCTTTCACCGGCAGAATACGCTCCACTTCACGGTCGATGGAGACTGTAATTTCCGATGGATCGAACTGGACAATTTGCGCGCGCGAGGTGGTACGCACGAATCGCGGCTGAAGTTTAACAGACTGTTTTGCGCGGTCAGACGTGCGCGGCACTTCAATAAACACTGCCAGTTCATCGCTGCTGATAAACCGTAAATCTTCACGCGCACCGCGGAAACGGATATTGACCGTTTCCGCCGACTGATCCATCACCGCGCGCCCCGGACCGGCAGAAATTTCCACCGGCACATCCGTCACTAGAATTTCAAAACTTGTTGTTTCGCGGATCGCCTGCCACACCGCAAATGCCAGCGCCACGCAGCCGAGTTTCAGCAGCCAGTGGTACGAAACGGTTTTCCACAGCAGTACAATATAATCTTTAATTGTCTTTTTCCGCTCAGTCATGTTGCGGTGCTTCTCCGAAAATAAAATTCAATTGTCCGCCGGCGTATGCCGGCTGATGACTTTTCAGTTTTTTCAGTCCGCTCGATTCGCGGCCGAGAAACGACGACAGCACGCGTTTTAAATGCGCTTCATCAAACCCGCGTTTCAATCGCCCGTTATACGCGATCGAAACCACACCGGTTTCTTCCGAAACAACAATCACCACCGCGTCGGATTCTTCCGTCATTCCGATTGCCGCGCGATGCCGTGTGCCGAGCGTACGCGCCATATCGTCGTTCTGCGACAGCGGGAAAACACAGCCGGCAGCGGCGATCTTGTTTTCATTAATAATCACACCGCCGTCGTGCAGCGGCGTGCCGGGATAAAAAATAGTGGCCAGCAGTTCCGCACTGACATCGCAGTGCAAGGCCACACCGGTATCCTGAATACCCTTTGTTTCAACATCGCGTTCAATTGCAATTAATGCGCCGATCTTCCGTTCGGCCAGCATATTCACCGCCAGTACAATCGGATCCGCCAGTGCGCGCCGGCCTTTCGTACCAAGAAAATTCGTGCGCTGTCCGATGCGCGCCAATGCGCGCCGGACTTCCGGCTGAAAGATCACCACCAGCGCAAGCGCCAGATAAATCATGACGCGCTGCAGCAGCCAGTTGATAATTAACAGATTGGTGAATTTTGTAATTAAAATCAGACAGACAAACAGCACCGCCAGACCGGTAAAAATAGCGGACGCGCGCGTGCCGCGGAAAAATTTAATCAGATAATAAAAAATAAAGGAGAGAATCGTAATTTCGATCCAGCCGCCGATGCCGGGATTTTCTATGCCTGAAAGCCAATTCATCCAATTCTCCTAAATTCTTTTTATAATCTAGACAGGATTAAGCGGATAGACAAACCTGAAATGAATTTCAAACCGCGGATGGAGCGGATGGAAACGAATTTTTAACTGCAAATGGACGCCAATTTACACGAATAAATCGGCAGGGCGGCAGTCCCTTGTATGTTCCCCTGTGTGTTATCTTTTATCTGCTTTCAATGACACTGCGGTTGATTGGAAGGGTTCACCGGGGGCGGCCGCCCCCGGTGAACCGGAGGGAGTAAGGCTGGTTCGCCCTTGAACCTTGAGTCCAAAAGCGTAGCTCAGCCCCTGCCTCCCGCATGTACTAACCCGGACTGTTGTCTGAGCAACCGGGCTCGTATCATAAGGATGGAGTATACAATGAATGACAAGGCCGTCTACATCGGTGTCGATGTTTCAAAGGAGTTTCTGGACATCGATTCGTTTGATTCAAAACCCGCACACATTCCTAATTCCAAAGCCGGTATCCGCCGGCTCATTGAGCGGATTAAGAATGCAGATCAACACATAATCATCTGCTGTGAATCCACCGGCGGATGCGAACGCCTGCTGTGTGACAGGCTCACAGACGCAGGCCTTGATGCTGCCCGGGTTGATCCCCAAAGCGTACGCGACTTCGCGAAGTCGCGTAAGATCCTTGCCAGGACCGATCAGCTTGACGCAAAAGTTCTATCGTTGTTCGGTACACTGAATAACCGCGGCTGTATGTACAGCAGCCGCAGTGGCGGACCGCGCTCAATGCACTGATCCATCGGCGCACAGTACTCGTTGAGATGTGCAAGGATGAAAAACTTCGTTTAAACATGGCTGAACCACAGATAGAAACGTCATCGGACTCACCGGTGCACTGACACTCGTCAGTACGATGCCTGAACCCGGTCAGATCGGTGATAACCAGGCAGCGGCGCCGGCCGGATTAGCGCCGCACAATCGTGACAGCGGAAAGTTCCGCGGCCAGCGCCATATCCATGGCGGCCGCGCGGAAGTGCGGCGTGCACTCTACATGTGCGCCATAAGTGCACGGCGCCGCAATCCAATCCTGAAGGAGTTTTATGAACGGCTTATCGCCGACGGAAAAAAGAAAAAAGCGGCGCTCATTGCAGTGGCATGCAAATTAATCGTACTGGCCAACCGGCTGCTCGCAGATCCCGGGTTCCAGCTCTCATAACTTTTTCAACAAACACTGTTGCTACATTCTGCGCAGAAAAAATTCTGCACGCAAAGACACAAAGGAAAAAAGAGAAATGAATTTTTTTGCCGGCGGAACGCCGGAGATTTTTCATGCTTCGTGCCTAATGCCTTTTTCCTTATCTGTTTTTCTGGAAATCTGAAGGGCACATGCCGGTGGCTTTCTGCAGGACTTGGCTCAAGTGCGTTGTGGACAGATATCCAACGTTGATCGCAATTTCAGCGACGGTCTGATTGCCGGCGGCGAGTTCTTCTTTAATCCTCTCCAGCCGCAGATCACGGATATGGTCGGCGACAGAATGACCAAGATAGCGGTAAAACCGGCGGTCGAGTGTCCGTCGCGCAATCATCAGGCGCTGCGCCAGTTCGCCGGCATTCAGGCGGAGGCCTCTCGGCGTTTTTAAAATCTGCAGCGCGGCAGTAACCTGAGGGTCTTCAACCATCAGAACATCACTGGATCCGCGCACCGCAATCCGCTCAGGTTTAATAATTGTTTTTTGCGGCACTTTTTTTCCCCCGCGCATCAACCGGTCGAGCAGTTTGCAGGCGGCGGTGCCGACTTCCGCCTCCGGCAGTTCAATACTGCTTAGCGTCGGAATGCAGTCGATGCACAGTTCGATGGCGTTGTTGCAGCTGAGAACTGCAATTTCGTTCGGCACGCTGCGCCCGAGTTTTTCAATCAGGTGAATAATATCTCTGCCGCCGTAGTCGGAATCAGAAAACAGCCCGAAACAGCATGGCCAGGAACGGATGATCTGCCGGTATTTTCTTTGATCGATTTCCTTCCAGGGGAACAGATTTTCTTCCAGCAGGGTGAATTCCTGCCGGTGCAGTTCATCGGTAAATCCTTGTCGGCGGTATTTGGCAAATTCGTATTCAGAATAAACCATGCCAAATGTTTTGGCACCGCAGGAGATCAGGTGCCGGGCGGCGAGTACGCCGATTTCATAATTATCAAATGTACACATCGGATAATTCGTTTCCGGCAGCGCCTGAGAAATATTGATGACCGGGCATTGCATTTTTTTGGCAGCGTTCAAGATTTCCGGGCAGTTGATTTTTAAGATGGCACCGTCAAATTTTGTGCGGGGAAATCTTCCTCGGCGTCCGAGCTCACAAGGAATCAGCGACACTTCGCACCATCCGGCGTGTTCGGCATACGTCAACACGGACGGCAGCAGGCCGGAAATTTCCAAAGGCTCCAAATATAACGCAATGTGCTTTCCCATGAATCAACAATCTTCACGGAAATTTTCCTGCTGTCAAGCCGGCGTGTCCAAAAATAAGGAATGCGGTTGTCACTTTTTTCCCGTTGGTTTTTTTGTGCCGGTATTCATGATCGCTGTATAATCACCGGAAATTCCGGCGGGCGGCGTACAGGAGCGGAAATGAAGTTATTGGCAATATTGGTGTTTTTTGCGACGGGCTATGCGGAAACTAATCCGCTCGAAACCGTTCGCGTTGCGATCGCGGGGAGTTCCGCCTGCGAAACGTATCATTCCGGCGCGCCGGAACTGATTTGGGGCTGGGGCGAAGTGATCGGCGATTATTTCAAGCCCGGCGCCGAAATATTGAATCATGCAAAAGGCGGACGCAGCAGCAAAAGTTTTATCGCCGAAAGGCGCTGGGAAAAACTGCTGGCCGACGAACCGGATTATATTCTAATGACTCTCGGAGCCAACGACACTAAAGGTAAACTCGGTTATACTGATCCGCAGACAGAATTCCGCGACAATCTCCGGCGGTTTGCGGCGGATGCCGGCGCTGCCGGCGCGCACATTATTTTCGTAACGCTGAATACATCCATGATGTTCAATGCGGATAAAACCAAAGCGGTTTTCCATAAATCCGGCAGAGCCATCCGCACCGATCGGCTGGAGCACTGTCAGGCAATCCGCGAAGTTGCGGCGGAACTGAACAAACCCTGTCTCGAACTATGGGATAATCAGGTGCGCGAATGGGAAGAGATGGGCGAAGAAAACGCCGCTGCGCTGTATCGCATCAACGATCAGGGGAAAATTGATCCCAGCCATACAAATAAAGCCGGCGCCGAACGGATTGCGCGAATCATCATGCGCGAACTGGCAGCAAGCATATCGCCGCTGGCGGCTTATGTTGATTCTGTAAAAATTGAAGCGTGTGGAAAAAATTAATGGAGTGGAAATGAAAAGATTAATTGCAGCAGTTTGCGGGATTGCATCGATGTCCGCCGGAGCGGATTTCTCACAAATGAACGAACAGGTTCTGGCGCTCGGTTCGCTGACGAATGCGCCGGCAGTACAGGATGCCGGAGATTCTGACGGCATCATGAAAACCGTGTTTTTTGATTCGGTGCAATATAAAGGAAAACCGGCGAAAGTGTTCGCATGGATCGGCGTGCCGGAAACGTCCGGCGGTAAAAAAATCCCCGGCATTGTTCTTGTGCACGGCGGCGGCGGAACCGCATTCAAAGAGTGGGTCGATCTGTGGAACAAAAAAGGATTCGCCGCAATTTCCATTGCTACCGGCGGACAGACCGACGAGTGGACGGGCAACTACAGCGCCACAGCGCGGAATAAAATCTGGGTGCGGCACGAATGGGCGGGCGCGCCGCAGGGCAGTACATATGGCGACACCAAAGAGCCGCTGGAAGATCAGTGGATGTATCACGCCGTCGCCGGAACGGTGCTGGCAAACTCGCTGCTGCGTTCACTTCCGGAAGTTGACGAAAGCAGGATCGGCGTGATAGGAATTTCGTGGGGCGGAATCATCACCAGCACCGTGATGGGCATTGATCCGCGTTTTGCATTCGCCATCCCGGTTTACGGCTGCGGGCATCTGGCGGACAGCGAAAATAAATATGGCGACGCGCTGCGCGATAATGAAATTTATAAAAATGTCTGGGACCCGATGATCCGGATGAGCCGTGCGATAATGCCGACGCTCTGGCTGTCGTGGCCGGAGGATTTTGCATTTTCGCCGATCAGTCAGGCAAAAAATTATCACGCGATGCCCGGCGCCTACATGGTTTCGCTGATTCCCCGCATGGGACACAGTCATGAGAAGGGCTGGAATCCGCCGGACAGTTATGCCTTTGCCGAAAGCATTGTGAACACCGGCCGGCCGTGGGGCGGCATGGTCCGGGTTGAAAAAGCCGGTGCGGATGTCGCTGTAGAATTCAGGACGGACATCGCACCGGAAAAAGCAGTACTGGTTTCGACAACCGGCGCCGGTTTTACCGGAAACCGCACCTGGATCGAAACGCCGGCGGCATTCCGGCAGAACGACGGAACATGGATTGCTTCCGCAATCCTGCCGGAAAATACAACGGCATGGTTTCTCAATCTGACCTGCAGCGGATTGACGCTGAGCTCGGAATTTCAGACGGTGGAATAAAAAGAACTGTCCAAAAATCAGTATAATTTCTGGCGGGTTTTTTTTATTGGCACTGGCTTGCCGGAGTTCATAATTAAAACACAATTAACGGAGTAATGTGTATGAAGAACACGAACTGTAAAGAAAATATGCTATTGGTGATGATTACAGGCATACTGTGCTGCAGTGCGGCTCAGGCGCTGGGCATTGAAATCGGTGCGCAATCCGCGGCGCCGCCGGTTGCGCCGGATAAAATTTTCCCGCCAACGCTTTCCTTCTATGCGTCGTTCGATAACGGACTGGATGCCGAATTTTCGCGCTCGGAAGGCGGCGCCGGCGGTTTGACGGTGAGCACCGTTTCCGGCGGAGTCAGCAACGGCGCCGTATCGATTACAAAAATCGGCGGACATCTCAACTTCCGCGGCGATCACAATGTGAACACTGAAAACGGAACGGTGACGTTTTACTGCAAAGGCCCGGCGATGGCCGGCGCGCAGGGCGATGCGTGGCTGTGGCAGGTGCGCACAACGCAGAATTATTATATCGGCGTGAAGCGGACTTCTTCCGGCCTTTCACTGGGTCTCACGCGTTACACTTATCCGCGCTACACCGACCTGTCGAGCGTGGACTGGACGCAGGGTTCGTTCAATGCCGATACATGGTACCGCATTACCGCGTCGTGGGACGCGCAGTTGCAGAAGGGCTGGCTGAGCGTGGACGGCCAGCAGGTGGAAGGCACGTTTGAAATGCCGGTGCATCCCGGCGCGGCGCTGGTCTTTTATGTCGGCGGCAGCGCGGCGGGCCGGCAGGTGAGCGGCGGACTGCTGGAGCAGGGCAACAGTTTCGACGAGCTGGCAATTTACGACCGCAGTTTAAGAAACCTGGACGACGATAACGGACTTTCCGGAGACGACGCGGCCTTTATCCGCCGCGTGGAAACCGGCGTTCGCAACAGTCTGCGCACGCTGGCCGGATTGCAGAATCTCGGCGGCTGGCAGCGGGTTTACACCTGGCCGGCAAAACTCGGCGCAACATCGCAGGGACGCGACCGGGTGACTCCCCATGACGAAATCAGTCTGGACAAAATGGAAGGAACGTCGCGCATCGCCGGACATTTTCTCTATGCGTATGAAGTGCTGCGCGATCCGGTCTATCTTGAAGTGGCGATAAAAACCGGCGAAATGCTGCTGGCCGCTCAACACCCGGCAGGCTACTGGTATAATAACTACCGGGTTACGATCACCGGGCCTGAACCGCTTCCTGGTGCTTCCGTGCTGCTGCAGGACGGCGTTCAGAGCGATCAGCTCGGCTTTTTAATGGCGCTTGCTAAGGTCACCGGCGATGTGCGCTATAAAAACGCGGCCATCGAGTGCGGCGAATTTTATATTGATTATCAGAATCCCGACGGCAGCTGGTCGCATCATGTGGATTTGAACCGCGGCATCGGCGTCACCGCGCGCGGCGAACCGCAGGGCGGGGAAATTAACGACTACGCCATCAACTACGCGATGGATACGATGATTTCGCTGTGGCACTTCTCCCAAGAAGCGCGGTTTATGGAATCCGTCAAACGCGCCGGCGACTGGATGGTTGCGGCGCTGATTGAAAACGACAACGTCTGCGGCTGGGCGCTGCAATACAATAATCAGAAACAACCGGTGTGGGCGCGCAAATTCGAGCCGCCGGCGCTTTCATTCGATGCCATTCCGGTTGCCGCCAAAGCGCTGATTGAAGCCTACCGGCTTTCCGGCGACGACCGTTATCTTGAACCGATTCGCAAAACCTCCGCGTGGCTCAAGCAGACATTTCCGGGCGGACAGATGCATTACTATTACGATATCGCCACCGGCCGTCCGGTGGCCGCCTGGGAAAACCAGATTTATTTCCTCGACGATCCTGAACAGCTGGCACTCGCAAAATCATTCCCGATGAGCACAATTATTACCGATCTGCACGTCTGTCCCGATCTGGATGGAATGCTCGCCAAAGCGGATTCTGCCGGCGCAGACAACAGTTCGTCGATCACAACCGGCAGCCTGAAAACGCTGGCGATCGACTCACTGGACAAGCAGAACGAAGAGGGCGTCTGGCTCCAGGAAAATATCGGCGGCGGAACCTATACGCTCGGGCTCGGCTTTCCCGGATACCGCACGCGGCTGACACGGTATATGCTTTACATTGAGCGCATCGATCCGCGCATTCCGCAGGAATACCGCCTGCTCGGCGGCGACGGCGACCTGCTGCGGATGGCATCGCCGGCAAGCTGGTATGCGGTGGACTGGCCGGCGGATTAATGGACGATTGATTATTGGAAAATTTTGAGAGAAACGATGAAAAAAACTGTAACAGGACTGGCGGCGGGAATGCTCCTTGTTGCGGGCTTATCCGCGGACACTTGGTTTATTGGAACGGCTTTTAATTCCGGCGCCTGGAGCAACGGCGATCCGTCCGATACGAATATGGGATGGGTTACCAACGACGTCGCCTCACAGGGACAAAGCACCGTCGACTGGGTGATTACTCATACCGCCGGAACTGTTTCCCGCGGCCAGACGCTGACATTTGACGGCGGTGTTAAATGGGTTCTTGACGGCGGCTCGCTTGAGGCGCGGGGCACGGGCAATATAAACATCGGGAGTACAACAACGACCGGCGACATCGTGCTGAGCAACGGAACAGTTTCCGCCGCCGGCGCTCTCCAGGTCAGAATGAATTCCTTTCTCCGGCAGAGCGGCGGCGCCGTAACGGCCGCTTCAGCCCGGGTTGAGTATGGAGGACAACTGGAAATTTCCGGCGGAACGGGCGCAATCGCCGGAACCCTGACGTTTGCCAATCCCGGCTCGCAGGCGGTATTTTCCGGCGGATACTGGGCGGCGGGAGATCTCAATTTCGGCGGCACATTGGGATCGGCCGCCGGAATTACTTTTGCTGACGGGGACGGATCTCTTACAGTGGATGCAGTAACAATCAGCGCCGGATACATTAATTTTGTTTCCGGTTCCGGAGGAAGCCTGACGATTACCGGATATTCCGGCGCGGCGGATTTTGAAGCATTATGGAATGCCAACAGGATTAAAGTTGACGGACAGGGCGCGGCGAACGGCATCAGCTTTGCCTCGTCGGGCCTGCGGGTTGCCGGTGATGCACAGAACACGCTGACGGCGGCTCCTGTGCTCAAACTTTTTATTATTCATTAAGTCGATTTCGGGAAGTTTTCCGGCGAGGCGCCGGAAAAAAGAGAACAGTACAAAGGAAAGGAGTACAGAATGAAGAAAGGTATAGCAGGCTTAGCGGCCGGGTTGTGTTTTGTGATGGGGTCGTTTGCTGATGTATATTTCGATGGCAGTGGTGCGATTACCACGGCAAGTAACTGGACAAATGACATGGGCGAGACAGGATATTTTCCGACCAATGGTGTTCAGGGATGGGTTACCGAGGGAACTGGTACCATAAGTGGAGAGACTCCTTTTATCGGCTGGACGGTCACCCAAACCGGCGGAACGGTTTCGCGAGCAGGAGCGGTTGCGTTTAATGGCGGTGCTTTGTGGAAGATCCAGGGCGGTGTGATTACAAGCGCGCAGCATGTTACAGTCGGAAGAACGAATGATGCCGTTGCCAAATTGATTGTTTCCGGTGATGCCCTTGTAACGGCTTCTACCAACCTCCAGATAAGATTCAATTCTACATTACAGCAAACCGGCGGAAAGCTTGCCTTTGATCGTAACGCGGAATTTAATTATGGCGGCATTGCGGATATTTCAGGCGGGACGGGAACGTTCGGCGGCACTCTTAATTTTACATATAATGATGCGGTCTTAAAACTTTCCGGCGACGCTGCATGGACATTCGATGGCAACTTGAATATTGGTGGATCAGTTGCCTCCGGTCATGCTGTAGTTCAGTTCGATTCAGGCGCTGGATCGCTGACCGTCAGCAATATTACCGGTTCCGGTAACGGGTACATTAATTTTGCTTCCGGTTCCGAAGGTACCCTTACCGTTACCAGTTATGATGCATCAAATTTTGAAACGTTGTGGAACAGCGGAAAAATTAAAATTGATAATGGCGCCGGTACCGGAAATTTCGACTCATTGTTTGATGTTACCGGAAATACGTTAACCATGATTCCTGAACCGGCGACGCTCTCACTATTCCTGATTTCCGGGCTGGCGCTGATAGTCTGTCGCCGCTGCCGGTAAATCTGTAATTTATTCCGGTGAGGTGCCGGAAAAAAAGAGAACAGTACAAACAGAAGGGAGTACAGAATGAAGAAGATGATGACGGGATTCATCGCGGGAGCGCTGCTCGCCGCAGGAGCATCAGCTCAAACATATACATATTATACCGGGAGCACCGCATCCGCCGGTCTCGGAAATGCAGAGAACTGGAGCGACGGACTGCCGACAGGTGCAGGCGTTGTCGGCATGATTACAAACAATGTATCAATGCCGCTGGGAGGGACATCTTTTGCCGGCTGGACAGCGGTTCAAACCGCCGGAACGATCTCGCGCGGCGGTGTGATCACATTTGATCAAGGAGTTCATTGGACGCTGCAGGGCGGCACGGTTACGAGCGGGCAGCATGTTGCCATTGGAAGTACTACTACCGCAGGAACAATGGTGATGAACGGCGGCGCTTTGGTGGCAAATACAAATTTCCTGGTAAGGAGCGGATCTTCTTTTTCGCAAAGTGGCGGAACGCTTACATTCGCCGGAGCGGCTGAGATCGGCGCCAATGGCGGCGGTACGGCGAATATTTCCGGCGGGACAGGATCATTCGGCTCCATCTCAGTTACAGGCGGATTAATCGCATTTTCCGGCGGGTCGTGGACGACGACAGGAAATTTGCATTTTGGTGGATCAACCACGGGCGCAGGGATCCGGTTTGATCTTGGAGATGGTTCCCTTACCGTTGACACGGTCTCATTCAACGCCGGATATATTGACTTTGTCACCGGCTCTGACGGAACTCTTACAGTGAGCAGTTTTACAGACGCTTCCAACTTTGAAGCATTGTGGAATACCGGACGGATCAGACGCGACGGCGCGAATACCGGAACGTTTGCTGACAACTTTACTGTCACCGGAGACACATTGTCGGTAATTCCTGAACCGGCGGCGCTTACGATGTTCCTGGTTTCCGGGCTGGCGCTGATAGTCTATCGCCGCATGCGGTAATCCGTAAAACTGCGCCGCCGGAATTTCTCCGGCGGTGCTTTGGAGTGCGCAATCTTGATTGCGCTTTGTGCGGAGCAGGCTCCGCACGCCGCAGCTCGCTACGGCTAAAGCGGCGGCAAGCCGCCGCACTCCATATTTTTATCAACCTACAGGAGAAAAAATGAAAACAACACTGATCGGCCTGATTACGCTCGCTTCAACGCTCGGAATTTTGGCGGATACGGAAATTCAGCGAACAAGTGGAACGCTGCTGAACCCCGCCGCATGGTCTGCCGGACTTCCCTCGCTGCAGAATCCTGGAAAAATTGATAAATCCGGCAAGTGGGATGTGCATGAGTATCTCAGCGGCTGGAAGGTTACACAAACTGCCGGCACGATTCAGCGCATCAGCAGCAGTCCGCAGGCGGCGATTCTGCTGAACGAAGGCACGGAATGGATTCTTGAAAAGGACGGCGCAATCTATACCACCGCGCGCCTGCGGGTTGGCGAGTCTAAAACCGCCGGGCATCTGACAATGAACGGCGGAAGTGTTACGGCGTCGCTCAGCCTGGATGTGCAGCGCAATTCGACCTTCCGTCAGAACGGCGGCGAAATTGACGCCGGTACGTTGCGGCAGGGCTTCGCCGGGAAAATTTTTGTAAAAGACGGTACCGCGAAGTTTACCGGCGCCGAGTTGTTCGGCTCTAACACACAGATTGAATTTTCCGGTGGTGCGTGGACATTTTCCGGACTGTTTAAAATCTCAACCACCGGCACCGGCACATTTATCCGCTTTGCGGAAGGCGCTGGATCGTTAACTGTCGACGGGCTGGAAATCAGCGGAAGTGTATTTTTTGATTTTGTTTCCGGCTCCGGCGGCAGCTTCACGGTTAAAAAGTATAAACAGAGTGATTTCGAGGAGCTGTGGAATAAAAAATTTCTCCGGTTTAACGGGGCGAACACCGGAGAATTTGCGGATATTTTCAGCGTTACCGGCGATACGCTGACGCTGAAGTGAAAAAATTTAACCATGAGAAATTAAAACCGCGAATGAACGCAAATTAGAAACTACGGAATACGCGAAAGAGATTTTTGACCGGATAACAGGATTTTGTTGGATGAAAAAATTCTTTGGCATCTTGGCGGTTAAAAAAGAAAAAAATCACAGAGATTCAGAGAATTTATCTCCGTGCCTCAGTGATCTCTGTGGTTGAAAAAAAATCTCTGGCGTTCGGGCCGGCAAAAATCAAAGAGAGAAAGAAAACAGAAATGAAGAAGATGGTTTATGTTACAGCGCTGTCACTGGCTGCGGGAATTTTTGCCGATACAAGTATGAAAGCCTCCAGCGGCGAGCTGCACCGGGAAAAATCCTGGGATAACGGACTGCCCTCCGCATCCAATCCGGGAACCATTGACATCAAAGGATCGTGGGCGGTGAACGGCGCGACGGTTTTTGCCGACTGGGTAGTGACGCAAAAAGAGGGAACCATTTCGAGGTCTGTCACCTCAATCACGTTGAATAAAGGCGCGAAATGGCGGCTGGAAGGCGGAAAAATTGTCTGTACGGATGCGTCCAGCAATAAAGCGCATGTGCGCGTCGGCGAGTCTACCAGCGGCGCCGAATTAATTATGACCGGCGGCGAAATTTCAGCCGACAGTTATTTTGATGTCTGTTTCGAGTCACTTTTCCGGCAGAGCGGCGGAACGGTGAAAGGTGCTGCCGGCTGCCGGTTTTCCGGTGGCGGAAAAACGTTCATTGAAGGCGGCGCCGGAACATTCGGCACGATGAGTGTGATTAATCCCGGCACGCAGATTGAGTTTTCCGGCGGCGCCTGGACGGCGTCGGGAACGCTTAACTTCGGCGGAACAACAACGCCGGATTCATTCATCCGTTTCGCGAAAGGCGACGGTTCGCTTTCCGTCGGCGGACTGGCGCTGGAAGGTTCCGGCTTTATTGATTTCTCCGCAGGCTCCGCCGGAAAATTTTCTGTCAAAAATTTTAAAGCGAACGATTTTGAAAAACTGTGGAGCAGAGGAAAAATCCGGTTTAACGCATCCAGCCGCGGAAACTTCGCCGACCTGTTTGTTGTGGAAAAAAATACGCTGAAGCTGAAGTAAAACAAGGGATAGATTTTTTACCACAGAGTTCACGGAGATTCAGAGGATTTTAACCGCGGATAACGCGGATGGAAACGGATTTTTAAACAAAGGTAAACGAAAGAGAATGGTAGGGCGCGCAGTCCCTTGCGCGCCGCACAGGAAAAAAACCACAGAGGACACAGAGAGTCAGAGAATTTAATCTCCGTGTCTCCGTGATTTCTATGGTTGAAAAATTCCTGGCGTTTTGGCGGTGAAAAATCGGAAATGAAAAAATGGTAAACCGGAAATATAGTGGAGAGTTTAAAATGAGCATTGCGGCGTTTCTGCTGGTTGCGGGAAGTGTGCTGTCGGCGGAACTGAAAACGGTGCCGACATTTGAAAACTGCAGTCTGTACTGGAGCGGAGAGCGGCTGCCGGAAAATCATGCGGTTCAGATTTGCGAAGCCGGAACGGAAAACTGGAACGCGGCGCTGCCGCTTTCTATCAGCCCGGATTATCCCGACTGGCGCGGTTCGGTTTTTGGATTAAAAGAAAGCACGCAATATGACGTTCGCATCATGGACGGTACGAATCTGGTTGCGGCGCAGTCGTTCAAAACGTGGACATCGTCGCCGCCGATTGCAAAACGTTATACGCTGAAAGATCTTTCGCCTCAGGGGTATCAGTTTGTTTTTTCAGAGCGGGGCGAGCCGGACGGCTGGATTTTAATTTCCGGCACGCCGGAATTGAATCTGCTCGACGGCGCGCTGGAAAGTGAAGAGACGCTGCTGTTCACCAATGCGGCCTATGTGATCTTTGAAAACATCACTGTGCGCGGCGGCATCAAACACGGAATTACCATTCGCGACAGCGAAAATATCCGTATTCTGAACTGCGACATCGCCGGATTCGGACGCGTCGGCGATCAGGCTCTTTATTATGGCGGCAACGGACGCTATTACGATGGCAAGACGCGCATTAATAACGACGCCGGCGTGAATCTGGACGACAGCGGAAATGTGGTGATTGAACGCTGTTTTATTCATTCGCCGCGCAACACCGCAAATCCGTGGCGCTTTTCGCATCCGGAAGGGCCGAATGCCGTTTTTGTAAAATCGCGCGGCGGAACAGTGATCCGGTACAATGATTTTACCGGCAGCGATCTGCGCCGCTGGAACGATGCGGTGGAAGGCTGGAACAATACGGAGTGCGGCTTTTTACGCGACGCCGATATTTACGGCAATCTGTTTGCGTTTGCGAACGACGACGGCATTGAGCTGGATGGCCTGCAAATGAATATCCGCACCTACGGCAACCGCATTGAACAGACGTACTGCGGCATCAGCACCGCGCCGTGCATGACGGGTCCGTCATATGTTTTCCGGAATCTGATTTCAAATCTCGGCGATGAAGACGGTTTTTCAGAAAGCGCAGTCAAAAACAATTATTCAGTGTACGGTTACGGGCGGCTGTTCTTTTATAATAACACGGCGGTTTCAAAATATAATGTGGGCAGTCCGTTCGGAACGCTTCCGGATAATGCGCCGGAGTTCATGGCGCAGATTCCGGGATATGTGAAAGTGGTGACGCGCAACAATATTTTTTCCGCCGGAAAAACACCGCTGACATTATCATGGCCCGTCAGATATACATCCGACGCCGATTACGATCTGCTGCATTCAGAAATTCCGGCGGAACTTGAAGCCGTGCGGGAAACATATCAGTCAACCGGACAGTGTTTGAATGCAATTTTCGGCACGCCGGAATTTCGCGATACGCTTTCCGGCGATTATACGCTGGCGGAAAACAGCGTCGGAAAAAATGCCGGTGTTTTTATTCCCGGAATTTCCGCCGCCGGAAATGATGCCGGCGCCGGCAGCGGCATTCCGTTTCGCCCGCTTCCGGTTTTATTAAACAAAGGCCGGATTCATTTAGACGAAAATCCGGCGACCGTGACGGCGGCGGTTGATCCTGCGGCGGATGTGTCGCTGTTGAATTTTAAAATCTGTAAGCCGGCGGGCTGCGACTGGTTCAGCGTAACGCCGGAATCCGGCGAATTGATTCCCGGTCAAACTCAAAATTTTACGGTGCGGTTAATTTCTGCAAAGCTGCCGGAAGACCGGCGCGGCGCCGGTACATTTTTAATCCGCTTTGCAAACGGGCTGTCGCGGCCGGTACTGGTTTTTACGGACGATGTCCCTGCGCCGGCAGCCATTCAACTGCCGGAAGGCGGCTGGAGTCAGTTGATTGAAGCGGAAACGATTGCGGCGCGGGGAACTGATCCGGCAATTTCCGCCGGTGCTTCCGGCGGCGCGTATGCCGTGATGAAAAAATCCGGCGCGCCGTTCTGCGTGACGTTTACGGTTCCCGCCGCCGGCAATTATCAGGTCTGCCTGCGGTTGAAAACGCTGACGCCGCCCGGCGGAAATATCACCACCACAATAACGGCCGCCGGCGCAACGGAATCCTTTTTGATGCGCGCCGATGAACGGTGGATGTGGTGCGGCGTGGTTGCCGGCGGTTACGGCAAAAATAAAAACCGGCATTACAGCATGCTTCGGCTGGCTGCCGGCGAACATACCTTTTCTTTTTTGCCGGAAAAAAATGTTGCGGTGGATGCAGTTCTGATTACCGATTCGGCGCTGCCGGTACAATAAACCATGAAACGTCTAAAAGTCCGAGGCCGGAAAGTCGAAGGTCGGAAAAGGGCTGCTGGACGTTTGACTTTCGACCTTCAGGCTTTTGACCATAAGAAGATTGTGAATGAATATGCAGTGGATTGACTGGGGAATTATTCTTGGCTTAATTGCGGTGGTTCTGGCGACCGGTTCATTTACTAAACGATATGTTCGCGGCGTTGCCGATTATCTTTCAGCAAACCGTTGTGCCGGGCGTTATTTGCTGACGGTTGCGCAGGGGATGTCCGGCACGAGCGCGGCGCTTTTTGTAGCGGCGTATGAAAAATTTTATCGCGCCGGATTTCCGGCATACTGGTGGGAACGGATCGTTATGCCTGTTACGCTGATTATCGCCGTAACCGGATTCATTGCATACCGTTTCCGCGAAACGCGCGCACTGACAATGGCACAGTTTTTTGAAATGCGTTACAGCCGGGGATTTCGCGTTTTTTCCGGCATCATCTGCTGGTTTTCCGGACTTATTAATTACGGCATTTTTCCCGGCGTCACCGCACGTCTGCTGATTCATCTGTGCGGCCTGCCGGACAAAATCCTGCTCTTCGGGCTGAGTCTGCCCACTTTTCCGCTGGTGATGATTTTCGTCGTCGGCATTGCGCTTTATCTGGCATTAACCGGCGGACAGATTGCATTGCTGGTGACCGATTTTATTCAAGGACAGTTCGCGCTGGTTGTGATGATCGGAATTACCATTTTTCTGCTCATCAGCTTTGAGTGGTCGACGATTATGGAGGCGTTGAAGGCGATGCCGGCAGGGAAGTCGATGCTCAATCCATACAGTCAGTCCGAGATTAAAGATTTTTCACTTCAGTTTTTTATCATGCTCGGCATTCTGAATTTTTACACCTTCATGGCGTGGCAGGGCTCGCAGGGCTATTATTCATCGGCGCGCAATCCGCATGAAGCGAAAATGGCCGGAATTCTGGGGATGTGGCGTTCAGTGGTTGCCGGCTTCGGGCTTGTCCTTGCGCCGATTGCCGCCTTTGCAGTGTTTCATCATGTATCATTTGCTGCGGATGCAGGTGTTATCCAGTCAGCACTGGATGCCATTTCTGATCCTCAGGTGCAGGTGCAGATGCGCACACCGCTGATGCTCGCGCATTTTCTGCCGGCTGGAATGATCGGCCTGTTTGTGGCGCTGGTTATCGCGGCGGCCGTTGCTACGGATGACACCTATCTTCACTCCTGGGGCAGTATTTTTGTGCAGGATGTGCTTTTGCCGTTTAAAAAGAGAAAACTGACGCCGCGGCAGCATTTGAAATGGCTTCGTTTTTCTGTAATAGGGACCGCTGTTTTTGCAATTCTGTTCAGTATGGTGTTTCCGCTGAATGATTTTATTTTCATGTACTGGCAGATTACCGGAACCATTTTTATGGGCGGTGCCGGCGCAGTGATTATCGGCGGACTTTACTGGAAACGCGGCACAGCCGCCGGCGCGTGGACGGCCATGATTACCGGCTTTGTTCTGGCTCTGGCCAGCGTGATCCTGCGAACGTGGTGGACAGATATTCCGGGGCTGACATCGCTCGCTCCGGCATTTCCGTTGAACGGCATGCAGGCATCATTTGTTACATCAGCCCTTTGCGTGGCGGCATATGTGCTCGTTTCGTTCATCACCTATAAACAGCCTCACAACATGGATGAAATGCTGCATCGCGGTGAATACGCGATTGCTGACGATCAGACCGCACTGCACGCCCGCCCGGCGCTGATCTGGCGCATTCTCGGCATCAATAAAGAATACAGTTTAACCGACAAAATTATTGCGTCGGGAACAACAGGCTACACAATACTTTGGTGTGTTCTGCTGATGGTTGGAACATCGCTGAATATGTCGATGAAACTTTCAGAAGATACGTGGACGGCATTCTGGTATATTGTAACGATTACGCTCACATCAATTTCTGTATTGGTTGTCATCTGGTTTATTGCCGGCGGCACCCGCGATTTAGTTATTATGTTCCGTCTGCTGAAACAGGACAGGGGAAATGCCGGCGACGATGGTTCAGTGAATTAAATGAATGATGTTTTTTGACAGGATTAACAGGATGACAGGCATTAGGCGAAGAAAGGCACAAAGGCACAGAGGTACAAAGGCACAGAGGTACAAAGGCACAGAGAATTTAGCTTCCGTGCCTCTGTGATCTCTGTGGTTAAAAAAATCCTTGGCGACTTGGCGGTTAAAAATACGAAAAGGGAATAGGCATCAGGCACGAGGCATCAGGAAAAATCATCAATCGGCAATCGTAAATCGGCAATGTCTTCCTGGCGTCTTGGCGGTTGGAAAATTAAGCATTGAAAAATTTTATAAAAAGGAAAATTGAATGAAGAAAACAATTAACGGCTTATTACTGACTCTGTTTTTTGCAGCAACCGCACCGGCGGAATTTAAAGTTCTTGTTGCCGGCGATTCCACTGTTGCGAACAACGCGCCGAAATGCGGTTGGGGCGATTTCATCGGTGTTTATTTTAAATCCGGCACCGAAGTCATCAATCTCGCTAAAGGTGGACGGAGTACAAAATCATTTATCACCGAAGGACGCTGGAACGATTTGATCAGTTGCGTTCAGCCCGGTGATGTGGTTTTTGTTCAGTTCGGCCACAACGATCAGAAAATCAACGAAGAGAAGGGAACGAATCCGGAAACGGACTATAAAGATTATCTGCGCAAATATGCTGATGAAGTCGCCGGAAAATCCGGCCGTCTGATTTTCATCACGCCGCCGCGCCGGCGAACCTATAGAGATGATGGCACCATTAAAAGCGACCTTCAGCCGTATTGCGATGCCATGAAAGCCGTCGCCGCCGAAAAAAATGTACCGGTGGTCGATCTGTACACCATGACCGGTGAAGAAATGCAGCGGCTCGGCGACGACGGCACCGAATTTTTATTTGATACCGGCGATCGTTCCCACTTTTCAAAAACCGGCGCCGAGTGGCTGGCAAAACTGATTATGGACACAGTGCGCGCAGAAAAAATGCTGCCGCCGGAATTTTTAAAATAATCATCTCAACCGCGAATTAACGCTAATGAACGCGAATATTAAAAACGATGACACCGATGATTTTAATACACGAAATGCATTCGCGCCTATTCGCGTTCATTCGCGGTTAAAACCCGTTCTAATTTTTTTATTATTAATTATGAATACGAAAATTTTTTCAGAAGAAATTATTCTCGATAACGGCGCAATCGAAGCCGTTATTCGTCCAGACATCGGACGCATCATCTCATTCCGGCGCGCCGGAGAAAAAAATCTGCTGTGGGTGGCGGATGATCCGCTGTCCATCGACCCCGATCTTCCATTCTATGGCGGATTGCGGATTCTGATTTCACCTGAAGGCCTTTGGGAACAGATCCGGCAAGTGCACCGCCCGGATCCGGCAACGGACGGCGGCGCGTGGACAGTTTTGGAAAAAAGTGAACTGCATATTCAGCTGCAAACATTTTCGCCGGATCTCGGCGTAGAGGTTGGCTGGAAAATTCAAGTGCACGCCGAACGTGCCGAAATGAAAATTGATTTTTCCATGACGCGCACGAAAGAAAATCCGTTTCCGGTGCATTTGTGGAGCATTGCGCAGGTTCCGCTCGGCGGCGATGTGTTTATGGAAAGCCGTCCGCATATTCCGCCGCCGTATCATAATTTCCTGCGCATTCCCGGCGGACTCGCGCCGTATATGGAATCGTTTCACGATGGACGCGTTTATCGTTTTCATTATGACGACCGGCAGGAACCGCTGAAAGCCGGAACATTCGGGCGGTGGATTGCCTATGCTGTGGATCAAACCGCATTCGTTCTGATCGCGCCGGAAATTCAAAACCTGCCGTATTATGATCGCAGCAATCTGCAGGCGTTTTCATTTCCGCGCCTCATGCCGTTTTACGAACTCGAAATCACCAGCCCGACGTATTCACTGCGCCTCGGCGAATCATTCCAAACCGGCGAAACATGGCTGCTGACAGACGCCGGAAAAACGCGGAAAGAAACCGTATCGAAAATTCAACAACTTGTGCAGCCGCACATTCAATAAATTTTTTTAACCACGGATTACACGGATGAAGAGGAAAATATTTCTGATAGGATTCTCTTTTGAAAATCCGTTTGTATCCGTGCTATCCGCGGTTTAACAACGATTAAGTAAATTTATTCGATATCAGGATACATATCATGAAAACAAACGAACAAACAGTTTCCGCCGATGTTGCAATTATCGGCAGCGGCTTCGGCGCAATTGCGGCGGCGCAGGCATTATTAGAACGCGGCTTAACTGTGGTGATGACAGAAGAATTCCCGTGGATCGGCGGACAGGCGACGAGTCAGGCGCTGTGCGTGCCGGATGAATATCACGATCCGGTATTTGAATCCGGCGGATCAACGCGCCGCTATTTCGAATTTCGCGACCGCATTCGCGACTATTATAAATCGAAATATCAGCTTTCAAAATTCGGCGCGGCGCAACTTCATTTTAATCCCGGCGGCGGAACAACCAGCATCGCCGCCGAACCGCATGTCGCGCACGAAATTATCATGAACGGATTTCAGGACGCGCTGAATGCCGGAAACTTAAAAATTTTTACCGGCGTTGTACCGCAGTCCGCAGAGCGCAGCGGAAAAGCAATCACGTCCGTCACCTGCGCCGGAAACTCCGGCGACGCGGTAACGGTGCGCGCAAAATTTTTTCTCTCCGGCGATGAAACCGGCGAGCTTTATCCGCTGTTAAATATCGGATTCCGGCAGGGCACTGAAAGCAAAGCGGAGTTCGACGAACCGCACGCGCCGGAAAAAGCGGATTCCGATTCACTGCAAAGTTATACATATTGTTTTGCGATGGAATATGTGCCCGGCGGAAACTTTACCATTCCGCCGCCGCCGGACTACGACCGCTGGAAAAAAATTCACGGACATGAATTTCTACTCGGTGCGCCCGGTGCGCGTCCCGGCGATCCGGCACTGATGTTCCGCGTAAAAACCGGACGCGGCGGAATCCGCATTAAACCGGCGTTCTATTACCGGTCAACTGTGCGCGCCGAACTGTTTTCCGGCGGCGATGCGCCGAACAGCAAAACCATTTTCAACGTTGTCGGCAACGATTACTGCTACGAAAATTTTGTCGGCAAACCGCCGGAAGAAAAACGCCGGATTTTAAACGACGCGCGCGGCCTGTCGCTTGCCTACATGTATTGGCTGCAAACCGAAGCGCCGCGCGATGACGGCGGCGGTTCCGGCTGGCCGGAACTGCGCCCGCTGCCGGAATCCACCGGCACGCCGGACGGCGTTGCGATGGGACCGTATGTGCGCGAAGGCCGGCGGTTGAAAGCCTGCCGGACAATTATCGAACAGGATATTTCCACCGCGTGTCAAAAAGGCGCGCGCGCAAAATTGTTTGATGATTCTGTCGGCGTCGGCTGTTTTCTGATTGATCTGCACCGGCGCAACGGCGCAACCGGAATCAGCCAAATGGCGCGGCCGTATCAGATTCCGCTCGGCGCGCTGGTCACGGAGGAACTGGATAATTTTGCCGTCGCCGCCAAAGGAATCGGTGTCACGCAAATCACCAATGGCGCGTACCGTTTGCATGCGCTTGAATGGAATATCGGCGAGGCCGCCGGTGAACTCGCGGCGTATTGTTTAGAAAAAACCCCGGTGCACCCGTATTTAAAAGGAAGCGATCTTTTTGATTTTCAGCGGCGGCTTTTGCGCGCCGGTTTTACGCTTTTCTGGTTCGAAGATCTGCCGCTGGATCATCCGGGCTTTGAGGTGGTACAGCTGCTTGCCGCGAAAGGAATCTGGCCGGCGAGTCCGGCGCATCTGCGGTTTAATCCGAATTACAGTCTCGCCCGCGCATCGGCGTTGATGAATCATGTGCTCGAAAAAATTTCCGGCGCCGGAATTGATATCAGCGAACTGAAAGAATATTTCGAAACGGCGGCATCGACGCGGATTTACGATGCGGCGCATCAGATTGTCTGTTTTCTCGACCGCACCGGCTGGCCGGAAAAACTGATTTCCGGCGGTTTCGATGAACATCCGGCACCGGAATTATTTAACGACTGGATTCCAGGCCCGATGGATGAAAAGGATAAAACAGCACAGCTTGCAACAATCGGATAGGCGGAATGGATTTTTAAAATTTGGAGATAAGATGAGCGGCAATCGGATTTCAGAATATCAGCTTGGCGATATGCTGGCACGCTTTATAGGGCACGAAGGCATGAACGGAATGCAGTTTGAATTAATTCCGGCGCAGACTGCCGGCGATGTTAGACAGCACCGTGAATTTATGAGCGGCGTCGCGGTGGACGGCATTTCAAAAGCGTTGAATTGGAAGGTTCCGGCGCAGTTCACGCGCGATAATCTGTTGCAGATTAAATTGATCGACGAAATTTCCCGCGACGGTTTCGGCGGCGGCGTTTCAATGTTCGACAGTTGCAGCACCGAAGCGCTTCAATTTACGGAACAGGTTGTGGCGGAACATTCCGGCGGCAGAGATATTCAAACGGTTTTTATGCATCCGCGCGGACTGCGGTGTATCAGTCATTTGCTTTATCAGGACGGCCTGCCGGCGGTGGAAATGTTCAACGAAGTAAAAAATGAATCCGGTGAACCGCTGACGCTGGAGCTGCTTTCGTCGTTCGTGTTAAGCGGCATCACGCCGTATGCCGAAACCGGCGCGCCGGAACGGTTGAAGCTGCATCGTTTCCGCTCGTGGTGGTGCGCCGAAGGCCGGCACGAAATCTGTTCCCTTGAAGAGCTGCATCTGGAACGGACGTGGCTGACGCATGGAATGCGTTCGGAGCGGTTCGGTCAGGTCGGTTCCATGCCGGTGCGGAAATTTTTCCCGTTCATCGGCGCGGAAGATACAAACGCCGGCGTTGTCTGGGGCGCGAAGCTGGCGTGGGCCGGTTCGTGGCAAATGGAGGCGATCCGCCGCGGCGATACGCTGACGCTGACCGGCGGACATGCCGACCGCGAATTCGGCCATTGGACAAAAACGCTCGCGCCCGGTGAAACGCTGACGAGTCCGGCGGCAATGCTTTCCTGTTTGAAAGGCAGCTTTACCGATTTGTGCCAGCGCTTTTTAACACTCGAAGAAACGCGCGTTCCGCCGGTTGAAAGCGAAGAGGATATGCCGGTGATTTTTAACGAATGGTGTACGTCGTGGGGAAAACCTTCGTACGATAATGTGATCGCGGTGGCTGACCGGTTAAAAGGCCTGCCGGTAAAATATTGTGTAATTGACGACGGCTGGGCGGTTCGTCCTGCCGGCACCGTTATGCAGGCGAACGGCGACTGGGTTGTAAATGGAGAGACATTTCCCGGCGGGCTGAAGCCGGTGGCCGATGCGCTGAAAGAACGCGGTTTTATTCCCGGTATCTGGTTTGAGTTCGAAGTGTGCAATGAAGGCGCGAAAGCATGGGATGAAACAGCGCATCAGCTGTGGCGCGACGGAAAAGTATTTCAGTCAGGAACGCGCCGCTATTGGGATTTCCGTGATCCGTGGGTGCATGATTATCTGTTTGAAAAAGTGACGAAGCAGTTGCGTGACAGCGGATTTCGTTATTTGAAGGTCGATTATAATGATTCAATCGGAATGGGCTGCGATGATCCTGATTCGCTGGGTGAAGGATTGCGACAGCATCTGCTTGGTGTGCAGAAATTTTTCCGCAGTCTGCGCGAAGAAATTCCGGATTTAGTCATTGAAAACTGTTCGTCCGGCGGACACCGGCTTGAGCCGTCTATGATGCAGCTTGCGTCGATAGGATCGTTCTCCGATGCGCATGAAGGTGAAGAAATTCCGATCATCGGCTCCAGTCTGCAACTGCTGATTCCGCCGCGGCAAAGTCAGATTTGGGCGGTACTTCGCCGGACAGATTCTGTGCAGCGGCTGGTCTATTCTCTCGCCGCCGGATTTCTCGGGCGACTTTGTTTGTCCGGCGAAATTCATGAGTTGTCGGAGGATCAGATAAAGGTGGTACAAGAAGCGCTCGAATTTTATCAGGCTGCTGCGCCGGTAATTAAAACCGGACGCACTGAATTTTTTGGCGACCGTCCCGTGAGCTACATACATCCGAAAGGCTGGCAGGCAAACATGCGGTATGGCGCTGATAAAAAATCCGCGCTGGTTGTCATTCATTCATTCGCACAGCCGCCGGAAAAAATTGAACTGCCGCTCGCCGCCGGAAACTGGCGCGTGGAAAAAGAATTTTCACACGTACCGGCGACGCCGGAAATTTCTGCCGGAAAATTTTCTGTTAAGCTGAACGGCGAATTTTCAGCGCAGGTTTATCTGCTCAAAATTTAAACATCGCCGATTGCCGTGAAGTCATTGTCGTAAACCGTTTCGCCGGCAGAAAAAATTCCGGTGCACTGGTGATTATTAAAAAATCATTCGGCCAGGCTGTATGATTTGGAGCGTAGCACAATTTGAAGCGGCGATTCAGCCGCCGCACAAAAAAGTGTTCAAGTGTCTTGTTCGCTCGTGTTTTAAACAGTTTCCGGCGGATGTTGTAAAGCTCAGCTCCGGCGAAACGGTTCCGTTTGCTGTTACCGACGATGTGCTGAACTTCGCATCGATTCGTCTGGCATGCTTGAAACGGCGACGATTCACTGGCCATAAATCGCATCGGCAATGATTACGTCCGGCGCGCGGTTTGAATGAATGTTTCGGGCGGAATATCGTAGATACGTTTAAAGACGCGGGAAAAATGGCACGGGTCGGAATATCCTGATTTT
This sequence comes from Kiritimatiellales bacterium, assembly GCA_041656295.1. Taxonomy (NCBI): domain Bacteria; kingdom Pseudomonadati; phylum Kiritimatiellota; class Kiritimatiellia; order Kiritimatiellales; species Kiritimatiellales bacterium. The sequence goes on from JBBADV010000002.1 coordinate 191,286, forward strand.
TCAGCAACTTGCTTGATTAAAACTTCAGGGCGCAAAAGCAGGGCGGCGGCACGGTTCATTTTGAGGCGTGTTAAAAACTGCAATGGTGTTTCATCGGCATAGCGTTTGAAAAGTCGGCAAAGATAAGCCTTGTCTATATGGCAGGCGGTTGCAATCTGTTCAATGCCGGTGAGCGTTTGAAAGTTTTGTTCAATATATAACCGGCATTGCTGAAAAGTTTGACGCGCCTGCGAAAAAGCTTCCTGCTGCGGCATCGCGGTTTCGTCGGCGTAAAGCAGAAGCTGTTTTAACAGCAGCACGCAAAGTTCGTCGCGGTGCCGGCTTTCGGTCACGCCGGTTTTCAACAACATGTTGAAGAGTGTACGGACGCGCAGAATGTTGGTCGTGTAAATAGGTGTTTTATAAAGTCCGGTGCGTTTTACAAGAGCAGTTAATCCGCTGCCAGAAAAATCAACGAAGTGTTTGATCATCGGCGCAGACGAATCGGTTTCGATGCAGTGCGGAGTGTGCGATCCGTAGAAATAAATTGCGCCGGGACGCAGCGGCCAGGTTTTTTTATGCAGCGTTAATATTCCTTTTCCAGCGGAGACAAATTCGAGCGAACAGAATTTAAAACGGCTGCGTTCAACGCGGTAATCCGGCGCACATTGTTCACGTCCGCCGCAGACAACGGTTTCTCTGTCGTTTTTTTGGGGGGTCAAATTAAGATAGTAATATTCACGGGAGGAAACCTGTTTTGAAATAAATGATGGAGATTTTTGCATTTTTCGCAGTCTGCCGCCGGAATTTATAAAGTCAATAATATCCATTATCAGGTCAATGTCATCTATTTTTAAATTCCGGTGATTGGAGTATCTTTAGAACAGCAGAATGATTTTTAATCACGACCGGACACGAATATTTTTCACGCAGAGACGCAGAGAAAACGAAGAAAAGAAAAAATTATAACCGTTAATTATTAGTGCCGGTTAGTGTTAATTCGTAGTTAAAAACATAAACAGCGTAGAAAGGAATTTGAATTATGGGAATTGACAAAACGGTTGATCCGGCGCGCGTGCCGGCGCGGACGCTGGCGAACGGCAGCGTGATGCCGGCGGTTGGAATGGGTACGTTCGGGTCAGATAAATATGATAGTGCGACGATTGCGGCGGCGGTAATTGTGGCGGCAGAAATCGGTTACCGACATTTTGACTGCGCCTCGGTTTACGGCAACGAAGCGGAAATCGGTACAGCGCTGAAAACAGTGGTGAAATCCGGCGTTGCACGCGAAGAACTTTGGGTGACGTCGAAAGTCTGGAACGATATGCACGGCGACGGTGATGTGATTCGGTCGTGTAAAAAATCGTTGAGTGATTTACAGCTGGATTATTTCGATCTGTTTCTGGTGCACTGGCCATTTCCGAATTTTCATCCAAAAGGCTGTTCGGTGGATTTTCACGATGACAACGCGAAGCCGTATATTCATGAAAATTATATGAAAACATGGACGCAGATGGAGCGGCTGGTTAATGAAGGACTGGTGCGCAATATCGGTACATCGAACATGACGGTGCCGAAAATGAAACTGCTGCTGCGCGACTGCCGGATTCGTCCAGCGGTGAATGAAATGGAGCTGCATCCACATTTCCAGCAGCCGGAGCTGTTTAATTTTCTGGTGAACGAAAAAATTCAACCGGTCGGTTTCTGCCCCGTCGGATCGCCGTCGCGGCCGGAACGTGACCGTACGCCGGAGGATACAGCGGATGTTGATGATCCGGTGATTGTTGACATTGCAAAAAATCATAATGTTCATCCGGCGGTCATTTGTATTAAGTGGGCGCAGCAGCACGGTCAGATTCCAATTCCGTTCGCCGTAAAACGGCCGCAGCTTTTCGGCAATTTGAATGCAGTGGTGAACGATCCGCTGAGCGCGGATGAAATGGCGGCGATTAAAAAGATCGATCGCGGCTGCCGGCTGATTAAAGGTCAGGTTTTCTGCTGGAAGCGAAATCAGGATTGGAAAGATTTATGGGATTTAGATGGTGTAATTAAGCAATAAATTAGATGCTGAAAAAACGGAATAATCGCCACGAAAAACACAAAAAATTAAATTAGGGAATACGCAGTAGGCACGAGGCATTGGAAAAAATCGTAAATCGACAATCGGAAATCTGCAACGCCGGCCTTGGCGTCTTGACGGTTAAAACGTTCTAAACAATAAACAGGAGAAAATAATTATGACAGCGGTTCCGAAAACAATGACCGGCGCATATCTGCCGGGTAACAGCACGGTTGAATTTAAAGAGTACGAAATTCCGGAACTGAAACACGGCGAAGTGCTGGTGAAAACCAAAGCGTCGACAATTTGCGGTTCGGACATTCGCTGCATCTATCACGAACATCTCGGTAAAGGGCCGGAAGGATATCAGCCGGGTATGATCGCCGGACATGAACCGAGCGGACAGATTGTGCAGTGCGGACCGGGCGTGCGCCATTTTAAAACCGGCGAACGTGTGGTGATCTATCACATTTCCGGTTGCGGAATCTGCAACGACTGCCGGCGCGGTTATATGATTTCATGCACGAGCGAAAAGTATCGCAAAGCGTACGGCTGGCAGCGGCACGGCGGCATGGCTCCGTACATTGTCGCCGAAGAAAAAGACCTTGTGATGTTGCCGCCGGAATTGAGTTATGCCGACGGCGCACAGGTTGCGTGCGGTTTCGGTACGGTCTATGAGGGACTCGAAAAAATCGGTATCAGCGGTAACGATGCGGTTTTAATTACCGGGCTCGGTCCGGTCGGACTCGCCGCCGCGATGCTTTGCCGCGCGATGGGTGCGCAGAATATTATCGGCATTGAAGCGCTCGACGAGCGCATTAAAATTGCTGAAACACTGGAGCTTCGCAACGGCAGCGGCATCAAACTGTTTGATCATGTGTTGAAATCCGGCGCCGGAAATGTTGACGAAGTGAACGCGCTGACCGGCGGACACGGCGTTGAAAAAGCGGTGGAATGTTCCGCCAATATGCACGCACGTTTAACGGCGGTTCAGGCGACGCGCAAATGGGGAAAAACAGTGTTGATCGGTGAAGGCGGTTTGATGAGCCCGGATTTCGCGCCGAGCCGTGACATGATTCATGACCAGAAAACGCTCTATGGTTCATGGGTGACAAACATGTGGCGCATGGAAGAACTTGTTGAGCGCCTTGTCCGCTGGAACATTCACCCCGCCGATTTAATCACACACCGCTTTCCGCTCGAAAAAGCTTCGGAAGCTTATGCATTGATGGCTTCCGGAAAATGCGGCAAAGTTTCGGTGTGCTTCGACGAAGAACTGTAACCCTGAAAAATTAAAACGGCGGTTGAAATCATTCAGCCGCCGTTGTGTGTGTGTAGCGCTAAACTGAAATTCGGATTTCATTTACACCGTCACGCGCTAGAGTTTCCGGCGTTTCAGAAAGGATTTTTTATGCCGGAAAAGCAGCAGATTTTTTTATTATGCAACGCGCACATTGATCCGGTTTGGCTGTGGGAATGGGAAGAAGGCGCGGCGGAAGCGATCTCGACATTCCGTACGGCTGCGGAGCTGTGCGAGCAGAATGACACATTTATTTTTAATCATAACGAAGTGATGCTTTACCGCTGGGTTCAGGAGTATGCGCCGGAGCTGTTTGTCCGCATTCAGAATCTGGTCAAAGCGGGCCGCTGGCATATTATGGGCGGCTGGTTCTTGCAGCCGGATTGCAATATGCCGTCAGGCGAAGCGCTAGTCCGGCAGGTGCTCATAGGAAAACGCTGGTTCAAAAAATATTTCGGCATTGAGCCGTCGACGGCGCTGAATATTGATCCGTTCGGTCATTCGCGCGGGCTGGTGCAGATTCTCGCGAAGAGCGGATATGATTCCTATTTCTGCGGACGTCCGGAACCGCGTTTTCTGGATCTTCCGGCAGACGATTTTGTGTGGCGCGGGTTTGACGGTTCGGAGGTGATGGCAACGCGTTTCTGCGGCTGGTATAATTCGCCGCTCGGTGAAGCGCGCAAGACAATTGAGGAGCGCATCGCCGCAAATCCGAAACGTAATCCGCTGCTGGTTTTGTGGGGCGTCGGCAATCACGGTGGCGGGCCGTCACGCAAAGATATTCAGGATGTGAACGAACTTATTGCAGAGCGCAATGATGTTGAACTGATGCATTCAACGCCGGAAATGTTTTTCGCGAAACTGGCGGAGAAAAAAAATGAGCTGCCGGTATTTGAGCGCGATCTGAATCCGTGGGGCGTCGGTTGCTACACATCGCAGATTCAGGTGAAACAGAAATACCGCCGGTTGGAAAACGAACTGTTCATGACGGAAAAAATGTGTGCCGCCGCCGCGCTGTGCGGACTCATGGATTATCCGCGTGCCGATTTTTCCGCCGCGCTGAACGATCTGCTGAATCTGCAGTTTCATGATATTCTTCCCGGCACAGCGATTGAACCGGCAGAAGACGCTGCGTTGCGTCAGGCGGGACACGGGCTTGAAATTCTGTCGCGCATTCGCGTGCGCGCATTTTTTGCACTGTCCGCCGGCGAGCGGAAAGCGAACGATGGTGAAATTCCGGTGCTAGTGTATAATCCGCATCCAGTCAGTTTCCGGCAGACGGTTGAATGCGAATTTAATCTCGCCGATGTTAACCGCGGCGAAACATTTTCGGACATTCACGTTTTTTCCGGCGGAAAACAGATTCCGGCGCAGGTTGAAAAAGAGAGCAGTACCGTGCGTGTGCAGTGGCGCAAACGGGTTGTATTCTCCGCCGATCTTCAGCCGGGAATGAACCGCTTCGATTGTGTGCCGGTTGAAATTCCGGCCAAGCCTGAAATTCAGATGCGTGAAGAAAACGGGCAGATCGTTTTTAAAACGCCGGAAATCGACGTGGTCATTAATACAAAAACCGGATTGATCGACCGGTATGCCGTCGCCGGAAAAAATATTCTTCGTCCGGATGCGTTCGCACCCATCGTGATTGCTGACAATGAAGATCCGTGGGGTATGCATGTTACATCCTTCCGCAACACCGCCGGAAAATTTGAGTTGATGACGCCGGAAAAAGGTTCGCAGTTTTCGGGCCTGGAAGTGGTGCTGGATTCCGTCCGCATCATCGAAGACGGCGACGCGCGCAGTGTGGTTGAAGCGCTGCTGCGCTACGGCGATTCGTTTATTTGCCAGCGTTATAAACTGCCGAAAACCGGCACGGAAATTGAAGTTGAAATGCAGGTCTACTGGTTTGAAAAAGATAAAATGCTGAAGCTTGAAATACCTGTTGAACAGGCCGGCGCGCACCGCTTTCTCGGCCAGACAGTGTACGGCGTTCACGAACTTCCGGTAGACGGAACGGAAACCGTTTCGCAAAAATGGGTCGCGGCGGCGACGGACGAAACGGCGGTCACCTGCATTAACGACGGTGTTTACGGCGCCGATTTTTCCGGCGACGGACTGCGCATCACGCTGCTGCGTTCGCCGGGATATGCGTATCATCCCGGCCCGAAACCCAAACCGCAAACGCAATATATTCCGCGCAGCGATCAGGGGCGCCGGAGTTTCAGATTCTGGATCAACGCCGGAAAAACGGAAGAGCGCTTAGAACAAATTGAATCTGAAGCGTTGATTCGAAATGAAAAACCGATGACGCTTTCCTTCTTTCCGTCCGGCGCCGGAAAAAAAGTTCCGCCGGTCATCCGGCTTTCCGATCCGGCGGTTCAATTATCGGCATTCAAAAAGGCGGAGGATGGCGACGATTATATGATCCGTCTGTTTGAGCCAACCGGAAAAAACCGCACCGCAAAAATTGCACTGCCGCTGTTCAACCGCGAAGAGGAGGTCACCCTCACGCCGTTCGAAGTGAAAACATTCCGGATGTCGGCGAACGATGGTTCGCTGACTGAACAGGATCTGCTTGAGCATTAAACATCGCCGGAGTTTGACTTTTTCCGTCGAACCGGTTTAGCATATGCAAATGCAAAAACCGGTACGCATGATGGATATTGCTGAAAAAGCGGGCGTTTCCTGTACGACCGTTTCGCTGGCATTGAAAAATCACCCGCGCATTGGCGAAGCAACGAAAACAAAAATTCTGCGCATCTGCAAACAGATGGGCTATCAGCCCGATCCGGCGGCGCAGGCGCTGGCTTATAAGCGTTCGCAGACCTCGTCAGAAACCTATCTTGGCACGCTGGCTTTCCTGACAAGTGAGTCCGGCGCGGAGTTAAGGAAACGGAACAAAGCATCGTCGCTTTGGGACCGGCAGCTCGAACAGGCCTGCCGGAATATGGGTTACCGGCTGGACCATTTTGTGGTCAGATCCGAAGAAAAAGAACAGCGCCCGCTGAGTCGTATTATGCAGTCGCGCGGTATTTCCGGTTTGTTGATTCACGGCTATCACGAAGAGGTTCGTCAATGGGCGCTTGACTGGGACCGTTTTGCTGTCGTCGCGCAGTCCGCATCGCTGCATGAACACTTTGTGCATAACGTACTGAGCAGTTCCTATCAGGATGTGTATGATGCGATGATGCATTTGAAAGGTCGCGGCTACAATCGTCCCGGATATTTTTTCACACCGCGAACACCGAATGCATACACCGCCGGATTTTCCGCCGCAATGGAAACCCTGAATCTTTCCGCGCGCGTTCCGAAGCTTGCCGCAAAACATACGGATTATCTTGAACAGAAAGATGAATTTCTCAGTTGGGTGAAAAAATATAAACCCGATGTCATTGTAACAAGTTCCGGTGCGGAATATATTGAACTGCTTGAAAAGGGCGGCTTTCGTGTCCCTGAAGATATCGGCTATCTCGGCCTTGATGTACTGCCGGATACGATGCATCTTTCCGGATTATACCAGTCGCGCGAAACCACCTATAAAGTCATTGTTGACCTCATTCACGGCATGCTCATGCGCAATGAACTCGGAATACCGGAACAGCCGATGTGCATTCAGATTCCGTCAAGCTGGAACGAAGGAAAAACGCTGCGGGCGGCAACGTAGTTTTAACTGCGAATGGTTGGGAGTTTGGGGTTTGAAGTTGGGAGTTCCATACCGCAGCTTTGGAAAATCCGCAGATGACGCAGATCAACGCAGATGGTTTTAACCGCAGAGGTCGCAGTTGGGAATTTGGGGTTTGGAGGGTCGCAGGCTCTGCGACTGCGGACGGCGAGCCGCCGTCCCTCCAAGGGTTGAATTGTTCATGTTTTGGAGGGTCGCAGGCTCTGCGTCCTAAAAAATGGAGGGTCGCAGGCCTCTGCGACCGCGGACGGCGAGCCGCCGTCCCTCCATTGGGAAAATGAATATCCCTCCGGATGGGAAATCGGTCACCACCGCAAATGATGAATGATTCCATGGAAAGGCCACTCTTCCGGCGTGGAGGTTAATCCGGCGCGCACCGGGTTATATAGAATATAATTCCATTTTTCGGTATAGCTTTCGTCGCGCCGTAATTGAGTGTCCCAGCAATGGCGCTGCCACATGGGTTTCAGTTCCGGACACGCTCGACTGACAAACCGTTTCCAGTATGTTGTCCACGACAAAACATTTTCCGGATTGTGACATCCCGGCGAACAGAACAAATGAATGTGATCCGGCATGATGACATAACGTCCAACATGCCATTGCTCAGCAGAGTTCCAGGCAGATATCAGCGCCTGGTGAACAGGCTCCTGAGCCAGGATTTTCCGGCGGCGGGCGGTACAGACCGTTAAAAACAGAATGACAGGTTTATTGAATTGTTCGATTGGAGGATAATGCACGGGATGGGTTCGATTGGGTAAACGATCAGAATTCATACGAGTACGGTAATGGAACCAGCCGATCTTTTAAAGTTTAAGATCGCGAAATTAAATGAATGGTTGGAAATGGAGAGTCGCATTTTTTAGGACATTGAGGCCAATGTCCCTCCACGGGTTGAATTGTTTATGTTTTGGAGGGTCGCAGGCCCCTGCGACCACGGACGGCGAACCGCCGTCCCTCCATTGGGAAAATGAATGTCCCTCCATTTTTTAGGACGCAGAGCCTGCGTCCCTCCAAACTTCAAACCCCCAAACTCCCAACTTCAATCGCAACCTTCGAAGTCAACCGCTAAACCAAAAAAGGAATTCCGGTATTTCCGTCGCGTACTATAATCAGCCGCACTCACAGGAGAGGTGTGTTTAATCAAATTGTGATTACACCGTATCTAAGAAAAAAACAGGAGGTTGTTATGAATAAACAATGGGTGGTTGGATTCTTGATACTGAAAATTCATACAATAAATCAAATGCAATTAAAGGAATGATCCTTTTCACACAGGGAATTTCCGGCAATGGAATTGTTCTGTTCAACAACGCCTGTTTTGGAACGACATTGAACGATGTACTTCTTCCAAAAATAGAGAAATGACCAGAGTGCAACGCTAAAGCAAAAAAGAAATATCAAAAAAAATTATTGAGGATATATTTTTTACAGTCTGAGGCGGGCTGTAAATGACCCGAAACGAAAAACAAGAGGAGAGAGCGATGAAGGAAGTATGTATAGCATCTGATCGTGACTGATACAGCTTAGCTATCGTTAATGATCGAACGCGTGTTGGAATGGAATGGTCTGTTCCAGTGAATAGAGGCAGGTATGGTTAACAAAGGAGAAAGGTACGATGAAATCAATAGTAAAAATTATGGCGGGGTTGGTGTTGGTAAGTGTTGCCGGTGTTCGCGGAAGTATAATTTCCGAGAATTTTGACAGTTATGTGCCGGGCGATCTTGCCGCTCAAGGCGGGTGGTTCACGGCGAATACGATTGCTGATCAGACAATCACGGTTGTTGCCGGCGGGTCCGGGTTTGATGGGGGAGCGGGGCAGTCGCTTCGTATGTATGATAATGAAGCCGGTAATAAGCAGCTTATTGCGACTATGAATTTTGATGCAATAGAGAGTGATGTGTCGGTTACGTTTGATTACAAGCATGTGAATGGCGCACAAAGACCAATAGTCAGCTTGAGGTCGGGCAACACCATAGCACTAACGTTAAGTATGAATTCATCAGGATCTGTTCAGTATCACACCGGCGCGGCCTGGCACAATGCCGGTGCTACTGTTACGCTTAGCAATGATACATGGTATCGCGTGACGCTGACGACTGATCTTGCGTCCAGCACATACGATATTTCTATTACTGATGTTTTCGGCGGTACGGTATTGGCATTTTCTGATGCCCCATTTGTAAACACTGTCAGCAATTTGTCCCGTCTTGTATTTTCAACACAAAATGAAGGTATTGGAGCTGATTTTTATATTGATAACGTAACCCTTGTTCCGGAGCCCGCCACGCTGGGTTTGTTCATGATATCCGGCTTTTGCATAATGATGTGCAGAAGGAGTCTACAGTTCTGATTTCATTATCGAAATCGGTCGCAGAATACCCCGTGGCTTGCCACGGGGAGGTTCGTTTTTGAAAATTTGTGTAAAAAAGGTGTGATATGTTAAAAAACATAAAACAAGCGCCGAAATACGGTTTTAGGACAGTTTCTTATAGGCGGCGCATGCATGTTTGCCTGTCAATATTGACGATGGGCTTCATTGGATGCGGTGCTGAAGCCGTCGGGGCGGGACAAGGCGCCGCAGCAACACCTTTGGGAGCGATCATATCGGTCAGGGGCTCCGAACCGGCGCCGACCCGCTTATCGCCAGCCAATCTTAAAATGATGCCGGAATCTTCTACTGTGACATTTGATTTGCCGAGCCTGCCTGAGTCAAGGAATGTTTGGGTGCGTCCTGTCGCGGAAACGGCAGGCTCTGCCGGATCAATCGTGCGAAGCGCTTGTTCCGAAATGAACGGGTTCGCATCATATGTTCTGAGCTTCGAAGGTATGCCGGATGGGTTTTACGCGTTAGAGGCTGGCAGTATAGACGCTGTAGATGTGCTGGGTACATTCCAGGTGCGGCATCGCGGAGCGGGCTTCACTTTCATTCCATCGGCATCAGTTTGTACAAATTATGCCTACCCTCCCGAAATCGCGTCTTGGAGCAGTGAAGATAAAGCACTGCAACGAACAGACGGGGCACAGTTGGTGCAACGTGTGTTAAGTGAGATTTCTTCCGGTGCAAATGAAATTATTATTTCTGCCGGAAATTATCGTGTGGGTGACTCGAAACAAGCGGTTTTTTCGCTGACTAATGTTCACAACCTCACGATTGACGGTGGCGGGGCTGTTTTTTGGCTGACGGATATGGCAAGCCGACTATTTGATCTAAACGGGTGTTCGAATGTCTTGCTTAAGAATTTCACGGTTGATTACGATCCGTTGCCTTATGTTCAAGGCACCGTCTCTCGTGTTGTAACCACGGCTCCGGCCTGTCTCGAGTTTGTGCTGGACCCCGGGTTTGAGGGGGCAATGCAGAAATACCAAAGTTTTTCGCCGAAAAAAACAGGACAAATTCATATTTTTACGGCGGACGACAGCGCGGGGCTGCCCTTAGCTCCGCTCTGGATTGCCGGACATGACAAGTCCTTACCAATTGAATACGATGCGACTACACGTAAAGCCCGTGTGCAATTGGCCGTTCGTGAAGAATCCCGTGCACAACCGGGTTGGGGTATTGCAGCGGGCGATTTGGTCGCTCTGACGCCTCGTTACTACGGGAAATCGCCTTTGTATATGACCGCGTGCAGCGATGTTAAATTGTTAAATGTTCATTTATTCGGAGGGGGGCGATTCGGTGTTGAAAGCATAGTTTCGAGGGGTCTTGAGTTAGACGGCTGCCGGCTCGTGCGCAGGCCGAATACCCGCCGTCTGGTTTCGAGTAATATGGATGGATTTCATCTTCGGAACAATGTCGTAGGCCCCCGTTTGTTTCAGTGCGTAGTCGAAGCCTCAATGGATGATGCGATTGCTATGCCCGGAATGAATGCGTTTGTTTTACGACAGAAATCTCCACAGGAACTCATTGTGGCAACCAGATCGAAGGATGTGGACATCAATGCGGAGGTCGGGTCGCGGTATGAATTCTTTACCGGCACTGAATTTGTAAAAGAAGGGGAAGCGATTGTGACTGCAATCGAAGAGGCTCCGGGGGAAAAATCCGCTCTCCCCCCGGGACTGCCGTTTTCCTGGATAGCAGAGCTGATGGACGCGTTGCGTCCGTACTGTATCACACTGGACCGTCCGGTGGAGGTCGCAGCCAACTCCTATGCCATATCGGATTTATGGCAGGCTTCGGGATTTGAAATCACGGACTGTTACATTCGAAACAACTGGGCATTGGGAATTCGTGCCACCGGTGTTGGAGGAAGAATAAGCGATTGCATTTTTGATTATACGCAGGGAATCGGAATGCGCTTGGATAATCGATGGTTGATTGGTTCGGTGATTAGCAATCTGTCAATTTCCGGCAATGTTTTTTATAAAGTGAGACCGGATTCGCCATCCAATATACCAATATGCGTCACTCTTAATCCCCGGGACGGTGTGAGTGTGCCGGTTTTCGATTGTGTCAATATTATGAACAACCAGATCATTGATGCCCCGTATGCCGGTATTTTTGTCAGCGATACAACGCATTTAAATATTACTGGTAATCAATTTATGAAAACAACTCTGAAGAACAATGATCCGTTTCCGGAAATGAATACGGTCATTGTGTTAAGCAACTGTCCTGAGGCAGTACTTGACGCGAATAACTTTGTCGACGCTAGTTCGTTTTCGACGAACAATGTGTCGATAGAAGAGTGATGTTTTTTCTGGTAAGAACAGTTTTAAACTTCTTCCTGAACGTCATCATGATCTTTGGGTTCATCACAGAGCAGCGTCTCAGAGTTGTCTTTGAGTTGAGAGGTTAGGCGGGTTAACAAAGGAGAAAGGTACGATGAAATCACTAGTAAAAATTATGGCGGGGCTGGTGTTGGTAAGTGTTGCCGGTGTTCGCGGAAGTATAATTTCCGAGAATTTTGACAGTTATGCGGCGGGCGATCTTGCCAATCAAGGCAGGTGGTTCGTGGCGAATGTGAATGATCATCAGACAATCACGGTTGTTTCCGGCGGGTCCGGATTTGACGGGGGAGCGGGACAGTCGCTTCGCATGTATGATAATGGAGACGGTAAGCAGCCTATTGCGTCTATGAATTTTAATGCAAAGGGGAATGTGTCGGTTACGTTTGATTACAAGTGTGTGAATGGCGCACACAAACCGGTAGTCAGTTTGAGGTCGGGCAGCACCGTAGCACTAACGTTAAGTATGAATACGTCAGGATATGTTCAGTATTTCTCCGCCGGGGCCTGGCACACTACCGGTGTTGCGCTTAGCAATGATGCATGGTATCGCGTGACGCTGACGACTGATCTTGCGTCCAGCACTTATGCTATTTCTATTACTGATGTTTCCGGCGGTACGGTATTGACATTTTCTGATGCCAAATTTGTAACCGCTGTAAGCAATTTGTCTCGTCTTGTATTTTCAATGAATAATGAAGGTGTTGGAACTGATTTTTATATTGATAACGTAACGTTAGTGCAGTTCAGGAGCCCGTCACGTTAGATTTATTTACGATATCCGGCTTTTGCATAATGATGCGCAGGAATTGAACAACGTTCGCGATGAACGCGCACCGGAAATTGCGGAATTTATTGAAATACATGCTGCGCCGTTTTTTGCAGCAACGACTGAGCGGGTTCCCTCATTGTGGAAAACATCACAGCCGTATTCGATGCGGGACGGGCGCAATCTGTATTTTGAAATTCCGGGAGAAAATAAAATAAACCGGCATAAGCGCGGATAAAAATGGCAGGGCGTGCAGTCCTTTGTGCGCCGCACAGACGTAAAGAAATTTTTTAAAAAAAGAGTGAAAATTATGTTTAGCGGGGGAAAGAAAATGGTTTCAATCATTTTTACGGCGATGTTTTCGGTGCTGTCATTTGCGGCGGACGGCGCGGATGCAATACAGATTAAAAGCTGGGCGGCTTCCGGCCCGGCAACATTTGATTCAACTGTCGTACGCAGTGAATTCGGCAACCCGTCGTTGCGGATTGAACGGATCGGCGGCGCGGGAACACCGGAGTTTTTATCAGATAAAATTCCGCTGCCGGACGGCGAAGATCAATGGATTGTTTCCGGCTGGATGAAATTAAAAGATTTATATTTTGAAGATCCGAGTTTTCGATCCACTGTAACCTGTCAGTGGTTTGATAAAAATGGAAATCCTGTGCAGGGCGACGGTGCGGTGTTTAACAGTTATGATATCCAGCAGCAGGAGCGCTTTTCGCTGAGCTCAGGAACTCTTTTAGCGTTCGACTGGATTTATATTCAGAAGCTCATCCGGCGCCCTTCCAGCGCAATGCAGATTCAGTTTAAATTCGGATTTGCCCAAGGTGATGGTACGGCATGGCTGACGGATTTATATATGCGTTCCGCCGCCAATGCGATGGATTCCGGCGGCGCGCTGCTGCCGGCGCCGGCTTTCCGTTTTCGCGACGGAGCGTATGCATTAAAGGATTCAAATAAAGATAATCTGCCGCTCTTTTCTCCCGGTGAGCCGGTGACGTTTTCAATTTTCCCATCCGAAGGAAGCTGGGAAAAACTTATAATAAAACTGACTGACCGGGACGGCGGCATCTTATGGAGCGCCGGGCAGTCTGTCGCCGGCAGTCAAGAGGTTATGATTACGATCCCGGCGGATGTTGTGCGCGATGTGCCGTGTGAACTGCTTGAACTGAATTTGAAACTGACCGGAACCGGAATTCAATCGGAAACTGCGCTGATCGGATTCGGAATTCTGCCGGCGCGCGAGCCGATATCGCGCGAAGCTCAATTGAACTCTCCATTCGGAATGATCGGCAGCAATGCATCGACTACACCGCGCGGAATGGAAATGATGCGCCGTACCGGCATTCAGTGGGTTCGTCAGCGCGGGCAGCGCTGGTATCAGCCGGAGCGGGATGTCCCGCAGGAGATTGCCGACGGGCAGTTTGTTAAAGATTCCAAACGCCTTTATGATAACGGCTTCATGCCGCTGATTCAGATTTTCGGGGTTCCGGCGCCGGACTGGGCGCTGGATCCGGACTGGTTCCATCGCGGCAATAAGCAGCATCTGCTGGTCGAACCGTTTAAAGAATGGATGACGAATGTGGCCGGGTCGATGCCGGAAGAATTTATCTATTTCAAAATGCTGAATGAACGCGACCGTGATCCGCGCCCGGAATATCTGGATAAGTTTGTTGAGTTGATGAGCGCCGGCGCGGCTGCGTTTCGTGCCGTTCGTCCGGATGCAATCATCAGCATGGACGGCGGATTCACGCCGGAGATTGTCACCTATCTGCTTGAACGCGGATTTTATGATCATCTGGATTCCGTCGATTATCATTTATACGGCGATTTTAATCTCGTACTTGATTTGAACGACCGGCTGAAGCTGGTCCGCGACGCCGGGTATCAACCGGCGGTGATCGCCAGCGAGTTGGGCGTGGTTACAGGCTCCGGCGAGCCTACGGTTGATCCGCGTAAAATCGCGCGCGGACTGTTCCGTAATGTTTCAAGCTGGCTCGCCATCGGCGGCACGCAGTTTTATGAATTTCTCTGGGGAACCATCGACGACAGAACAACACAGATGTTTGCGAATCAGTTTCTTGTTTCCGGCGACGGCGATTTCCCGACGGCCAGTCTGTTTGCCTACGCACAGCTCAGCCGCGTGCTCGAAGGCGCGAAACTGCTTAACGGGCCGGTGCTGACGAACGGCCTTCATATCATGTCGTTCATGCGCGGCGATGAGCGGACGGACATGATCTGGGCGGACGGCGAACGCGCGCGCGCCGGCTGGAAGGGCGCCGGTGAGTTAACGGTCATTGAAGCGCTCGGACGAACAACGGTGCTGCATCCGTCAGAGAACGGAGTGATTATTGAAGTTGGCCGCGCGCCGGTGATGGTTATTTCAAAAGCGGAAGTAGAAATTATCAACGCCGGCGAAGTGTTTCCGGCCGCGCCGGCGTTTGCGGTTTCGCAAAACGGCGGATTAATTTCCGCACGCGCCGCAACGGAATGGACGGTTGCGCCGGTGCTGCCGCGCGGATGGACGGCGGAGTCCGCCGGTCGTCAATCGTGGAACGTTTCAATGCCCGCCGGCGTTTTGAATGGCGACTATACATTGCGGTGGCGCCTGTCAGACGCCGCCGGTAAAGACCGCGCCTTCGTGTTTGATGCGCTGACTGTTGTGCCGGAGCTGAGTGTTGAAGTGATTGGAAATGTGAAGAGCGGCGGAAAGGAAGCCGATATCGTTTTACAGAATCGCGGCAGCTCGGCATGGAACGGAAATATTGAAACCGTATCTCCGCCGGAAGGCCGTCTGTTTCCCGAAACAAAACTCTGGAAGAATGTGACTGTGCCGGCGGGCGAAACCGTCCGGCTGACATGGAAAATGAATCAGCCGTTTCCGGCAAATGAATATGATAAAGATCCCGTGTTTACCATCCGGCTGATGTCCGGCGACCGTCCGCCGGTTGAAATAAAATCGCGGACAACCTTCCGCGAGATTCCAAAATTCAGCGGCTTTATTTCGGCGGATGGAAATCTGAATGAATGGACAAACGCCCGGTGGATGGAAATTCCGGCGGAACGGTTTGTCCGGTTGAATCGCGACGGTTCGGAATATATTCCGGCAAATAAAGCACGCGTTGCGCTGGCGCACGGCGAAAAGTGGCTGGCATTGGCGGTTGAAGTGACCGATTCGATCCATTGGAATGAACATCCGCCGGCGACGATGTGGCAGGGCGACGGCATTGAATTTGTGCTTGGCGTTCGCCCCGGTAATAAACAGGAACTGCCGGCGGAATTTTACAAGCTGGGCCTTGCTCTGACTCAAGGCGAAGAGGTTGCATACGGCTATCGTTGGCCGGCAGGACATCGCTGGGCGGAAGGGAATTGGGCCGGACAGAAACGCTGGGCGGTTGTCAGAACAGAAGATAATCGTACAATTTATGAACTTGTATTGTTTTACGATCATCTGCGATTGACGAATAATGACGGAATTTCTTTTGGAATGGCGATTGATGATTCCGATGAAACAAAAGCGCGGCAGGGATATCTGCCGCTGTTCGGCGGCGTTGTCAAAATAGATGTCGAAAAACAGGGATGGTTTACGCTGGAGTGATGAATAACACCGGCGCAGTCAGCGTACTGTACTGCGCCGGGTTAATCGCTTTAATGTTTCACCGGTTGCGGAATGTTTTCTGTACCGGTAATTTCTCCGCTTAAAAAAACGGAGGATTTTATGAAAGAGTTTGTAGTCAGATCCGTTATGTGTTCCGAGCCGGATTTCTCTGATGAAAGGAATCTATCCATTAACATCCGGATATGCCGGCGGCGGCGTTTTTCCGCCGGTGGATGACGACAGTCTGCTCGACCAGTTGAAAGCTGCGGGATATACAACGTATCTTTCCGGCAGGGAACATTATTTCGGCTCCGGTAGAAAACGAGTCGCGACGATCCGTCGCCTGGCGCTGCCGCGCGGTATGATTAATTTTTGCAGCGCTTCACAATATGCATCAGCCGTCGGAAATTCAGGAAGCGCTGTATGATTCACGATCAGAAAACACTGACCGGATCGTGGGTAACCAATCTGTGGCGCATGGAGAACTCGTTGAACGGATCGTGCGTTGGAACATCCATCCCGCTGATTTAATCACACACCGCTTTCCGCTCGAAAAAGCTTCGGAAGCTTACGCATTGATGGCTTCAGGGAAATGCGGTAAAGTCGCGGTATGTTTTGATGAAGAACTTCTTTCGTAAAGGAACAGTATGTTAAAAGGAATTTCGCCGGTGATTGCACCGGAATTATTAAAAGTGCTGGCGGAGATGGGGCATGGAGACGAGATTGTTTTGTCGGACGCACACTTCCCGGGACACACGGTTTGCAAAAAAGTTATTCGCGCTGACGGTATCCGGATTCCGGCGCTGCTTGAAGGCATTATTCCGCTGTTTGAACTCGACAGTTATGACGATCCGCTGATTATGATGGCGCCGGTTTCCGGTGACGAACTGGATCCGGCGGTTGAAGAGAGTTATCTCGCCGCGATTCGCAAGGGCGGTGCAAATCCATCACCAGTCAAACGCATCGGCCGGTTTGAATTTTATGAGCGTGCCCAAAGCGCTTATGCCTGCGTAGTTACCGGCGAACTCGCCAAATACGGCAATCTGATTTTGAAAAAAGGTGTGACGCCGGTGAAATAGTGGAAGCGGCATCCTGCCACTGACCAGAGGCTGGAAGCCTCTTCCACAATTTATACAGCAGAAGGTTCCGGTTCAACATTTCCGGCGGCGAGGCTGTTGCCGTTTTTGTGCACTATAAACCATTGCATCGGAAGTCCGAATACGGCACAGGTGAGTCCTTTGCTGATAAAGAAGAGCAGGACGATACCGATGGTGAAGGATGCAAGGATGAGTCTCCAGAGGCTTCGGATGCTGGCGCCGGCGATAAAGCTGGCGCATAAACTTGAAACGAGCATCCCGCTGGCAAAGAGAAAATTGAGCGCTGTTTGAATACCAATGACCCCGGCAGAAACCGGTGCAGCGATGTCATCGATACCCCATGCGCTGGCGGCGTTGAGCACCCCGAGAATGAGCGTGAGCATAAACAGAATGACCATGGCATAGCCGCCGGCGAAACAGATGGCGGCGGCTTTAGCGCGCGCATGCGTGATACGCGAGAAGAAGAGCGTGCGCCCGTTCTTGATGAAAGCACGCATGACGCCATACGCCCAGCGCATCTGCTGCCGGAAAAGATCACGCGGTGTATAGGGAACTTCACAGGCGATCGGCAGATCGTGCAGATAGGCGATGCGGTTGCCGGCGGCGATAGTGCGCAGGGAATAATCGACATCTTCAGTCAGTGCGCCGGGTGTCCAGCCGCCGTTTTCAATGAGCAAATCTTTGCGGATGAGTTCGCCGGAACCGCAAAAAACGCCGGTATTTGCGAAGTGTTTGAGCCAGGGCAGGATGACGATGTGAATGATGTTGATAATTCCGGCGCCGAGCAGTGTGGTGAAATTCTGGTGCGTGTTTGAAATGCGCCACGAAGCCTGTACGCCGGCGAGTTCAGGATGTTCGATCACAGGCTGAACGATGCGCCGGAGAAAATCTTTTTCCGGCAGAAAATCGGAGTCGAAGATCAGGATATAATCGCCGGTGGTTTCAGCAAGCATATGGTTCAGGTTGCCGGGCTTGAACCCGGTATTACTGCCGCGCCGGCAGACTTTAACGCGCGGATGTCTAGCGGCAAAGATGTCAATCTGTTTGGAAATTCCGGAATTACTGCTGTCATCGCCGATCAGGATCTGAAGGCGGTCACCCGGATAGTCAAATTCCAGACAGCGCCTTGCACAGTTGAGCGCGGCGAGTTCATTATACGTCGGAATTTGAACGGTGACACGCGGCAGGTTTTTTCCTCCGGCAGTCGCCGGCGTTTTTTTACGGCGCCGGATGAGCACAACAACGGTTAAAAGAAAATATGCCGCCGACACTGTAAATGTCGCCTGCATAGCGATATTAAATCCTGTCTGAATCCACTCGTGAAGCGTTTCCATATCCTGTTCCGTTAATCCACTCCTTAATATGCTCCGGCAGCGGTGTAACCGCAATAATTTCTGCTTCAACGGTTTCTTTTTCTGCGGACGGAACCGTGACGCAACTGCCGGGCTTTTTTCCGATGAGCGCCTGCGCCATTCCCGTTTGACAGGAGATGATACCGAGCGGTTCATTTTGATCCCACTCGCCGAGGATAAACCATGTTTCGCGCCGGCCGCCGGCATACGCCAGTTCAACGCCGGTGGCAATTCCGGCAGCATCTGCAGGGAAACCGGCGAAGTCTGTCGGCCTTACTTCATCGAGCGCGTTCTGAAGTTCCTCTGCCTGCAGTCCGAGCAGCCGCTGCTTTTCTTTGGCGTATTTATATTCCGCGTTTTCACGCAGATCGCCGTAACTGCGCGCGAGTTCGATTTCGCGCGAGTTTTCGAGAATTTCTTTTTTCAGGATGACCTCAAAGTGGTGTTTGCGCTGGTTATAGGTACGATACGATGTGATTCGTTTTTTCTTTTCTTTCGGCGCGGTGCCGGAGTTTTTCTTGAGAACCACCTCATGCAGATCGGGGCTGAGTTTAATCATTTTGGCCTGCAGACTCTGCCGGTCAAGTTTACTCCACACCGGTGATTCACTGATGCGGCGCATAAAATCCCGGCGCTGTGAATCGTTCATCTCCGCCAGAACTGTTTTTAATACTGCCGTATTCTCAATCTGCTCGCGCAACTGATTCTGTGCACGGAGCGCCGCGCCGCTGTGTTCCTGTTCAATCAGCTCAACTGTCTGGAGTGCCAGATCAGCGCGGTCTGTCAGATTCCATCCGGCGGTGCGATCTTCATTGCGCAGAATCCAGAGCAGCAGCGCCGGAGTGCACTCGCGCTTGCGAACCGTATCGCGAATCCGCCCGCTTAATTCCTCGCCGGCGCCGCTGCGAATCAGCACTTCCATTGTTTCATTGAGTGCGGCGAACCCCAATTCCGGCAAGCGGCGCAGCAGAACACCTTTGGCTGCTTCGGTTGCAGTGAACAGCAAATTAATGAACGCATGCACAAAACGCGCCGGCAGCTCTTCGAGCAGTACCGGCAGCTCTTCGCATTCCGCCAGTTTTTTCAACTCAGCCAAATGATCAACGCCGGCGGGTTCGATATGAAACTGTCCGGAATAGACCAGTGCCCGCGCAATCCAGCCCGGCTGATTCAGTGTGCCGCCCTTTATTGCAAAGCCAAGCCGGTCGGCAATTGCGTCCTGCATAAACGGTTCGAATGCCGGGAACTGTTGATTCTGAATTTCGTCGAATTTGCTGAAGAGTGACGGAACATCGCGTTCATTTTTAAATTTATCAAACCATGCCTCGTTATACGACTTTGCTTTGCGGCGCAAACGCAGCGGATCGGTGCGCTTCGCCGGGATTTCAACCAGCGGATCATTTTTTAAATCCCTGCGTGCTGTATCCCAGAATTTTTTCCACTCCGCTTCCGTAGCGAGGATATCCGGCACAAAATGGTCCTGAATTCCCGTAATCGGCTGAGGGCCGTAGCTGCGCAGGGTGATGCGAATCACCTCCGCCGGGTTTTCTTTCAGCAGACGAAGAAATTCGTCAGGGCGGTTGTGCCGGATGGCCAGCAGATGATCTTCTGTGAGCACATCAAGCGCTGCGGCGGCATAAGAGAACGCAAGCTCGTGTTCGCCTTTCTTTTCAAATGTAACCTCGAGTTTCTGATAAAACGGATCGACACGGCTGACAACGCCGAAACCCCACGTCTTGGAATAGCAGAGCTTGCCTTTTTTCAGCGTGCGCAGATGTTTCAGGCGCGAAAAAGCCTCTTCAGTAGAAGAGGCTTTGGCGAATGCCGGTTCAATGAATTTCTGCTCTTTACGGTTGGCATTAAACATATCCAGCAGCGCTTTTTGAGCTGCAGCAATTGACGTTTCCTGCCGCAGCGCCGCCCATTCATAAACGACGATGGCTTCATCGAAAAGTTTACGGTACATCAATGCATCTTTCGCCACGTCCGCCCACTCGAGTGCACGGACTTCTTTACCGTCAGCGGCCAGCGCATCAAACTCCTCCACCAGTTCTTCCGCCGGAACGGGATCAGCTTCAAGCAGAGTCAGCAGCTCTTCTTCGGTCAACGCCATCGGGATCCTCCTCAGGGGGTTAAAATATCAAAAAAACCGATACCATACGGCGTCCCGGCGTGCCTTGCAAAGAGAAAGCGGAAGGAATTAAAGCCTAAAGTCTGAAAAATCCTGTAACCGCCGGTCGCCGAATTCGCCAGATTATAATCCCATCACGATTTTCACGGTGAAGAAAAATATAGCCAGACCGGTGATGTCGACAATAGTTGTGAGCGCCGGACTGGCGATCACTGCCGGATCATATTTTAATTTTGCGGCGCCGAGCGGCAGCAGTGCGCCGATCAGTGTTGATGTGATTACCTGCAGTCCCAGGGCAAGCGAAATGGCGAATCCCATTCGCACCAGCGAAAAATTCCCCGGCACATTTGCATTGCCGGAATAAAGAGCAACGCGTACCGCCGTTAGAATACTGAGCAGCAGCGCCAGCAAAATGGATACTTTGAATTCCTTATAGAGAATTTTGACTGAATCGCGCGCGGTGATCTCACGCAGAGCCAGCGCACGGATAACCAGTGTGGCCGCCTGACTGCCGGTATTGCCGCCGGTGTCGGCGAGCATCGGCATGAATGCGGCAAGAATTGTGAACTGCATCAGCAGTCCTTCAAAGTGCTGGACAATGAACCCTGAAATCAGCCCGAGCACGGCGAGCAGAACCAGCCAGCCGGCGCGGTTTTTAAAGTGCTGCCGCGACGATGTTTTTAAATAGGCAGCCGTTTCATGACTGCCGGTAATGGCCATAAATTTTTCAATGTCTTCGGTCTGCTCTTCAACGATAATGTCGATCGCGTCATCATACGTAATAATTCCGGCAAGCGCATTGCTGCTGTCGACAACGGGCAGCGCGATGAGATCATATTTTTGAATCGTGCGCGCGGCGTCTTCCTGATCGTCATCAACGCGGCAGAAAATAAAATCCTGATGCATAATCTGGTCTACGCGCCGCTGTTCCGGTGCGAGGATCAGATCTTTCAGTGAAACGAATCCGAGCAGCTGCCGGTTTTGATCAACAACATATGAATAATAAATCGTCTCTTTATCCGGCGCAACTTCGCGCAGATGTCCCATGGCCTGAACGGCGGTGTATTCCGGCAGCAGTGTTGCATAACTGGACGTCATCGCAGCGCCGGCGGTTCCGGCCGCATAGACAGAGATAGGATCTTCTTTTTTCATGGCTCACCTCTATTTTCTTGCGCACGTCCGCAACGCAAACAGAGGTGAACCGCCGGCCGATCACTTTGCCGGCTTGCAGGTTATAACACCGTTTGCGCGATCGACGCGCAGCAAAAGATTCTGGATTACTTCGGATTGATGAAGAATGCGCTGACAACTACTGTCGTCTGGGTCATTCATTCGGTCCTCCTTTTGGTTGGTGTTATTGAATCTTTCGATTCCGTTCCATTCCATTGAACTGTATCTTACGATGCGGAAGCAATCCTTTTATTAGAGAAACCGGCGTAAATTCTGTGGGCGGATTGTAAAAGCGGCATCCGGTTAGATTCGGAAACGCTCAATACGGAATAAACCCTTTGTCATTCACCAGAAACAGCACATTTTTGATCCGCCGCATTGGCAGAGCAAACAGGATTCCTGCACCGAGAATTCTCGGTCTCATGCTGTCCGGCGCCGGTGGATAATCATTTTATGCACGGAATATGGCTGCCGGCGAGATACGGACCGTTTTGCGGTGAGGCTGTTTAACTGATTTGATTCATTATGTTTTCGGCGGCGCACAGTTGATTTTCAAGCACGGTGAGATCCAGTCTGGCGAGTTCTGCTGCGGAAAGATCGGCGATCTGCAGATCGCCGGAAATATTTCCGGCGGCGAGAAGCAGTTCACCGGCAATGCGAAGCAGATTGCCGGTTTCTGCATCAATTCCGGCAAGCAGTTCAGCGCAGAAAAATTCATAGCAGACCGGCGGGCGTCCGGCGGTAAGTGCGCAACCGGTTTCAGTTAAAAAGCCGTAGGCGTCGCTCTCAAGTTCATCGCGCCGGTGAAGCATTTTCAGAAACGGACTGTCGAGCGCCTCTTCGCAAAGATCGGCGCGACAACAGCAAGTGCTGCACAGCGTGCAGCTGCCGGCACAAATTGAATGAATGAAATTTTGAACGCGCTGTTCCAGCGCGGCGTAGGATTCGGCGAAATGTTGTAAACGTAGATTCATATATACGTTGAAAGTCTGAAAGCTCCATGCCTAAAAGTCGAATCGATTGTGCCGGTTGAGCAGGATTATGTATCCTTTGCCTGTTTATTTCTCTTGACCGGTTTTGCTTAAATCGGCAAATATGAGCCGCTTAGATTTTAAAAGAGCTGTTTTTGACGAACGGGTATGTTTAACATGTTTAACCATCTGATGGGGCTTTTCTCCAGCGATATCGGGATCGACCTTGGTACCGCTAACACTCTGGTTTATGTACGCGACCGCGGGATCGTCTTGCGCGAGCCGTCGGTTGTCGCGGTACAGGTTGGCACGAACCGGGTGCTGAAAGTGGGAGATGACGCCAAACGGATGCTGGGCAGAACGCCTGGAAATATTGTGGCTGTCCGTCCGATGAAAGGCGGTGTGATCGCTGATTTTGATTTTACCGAGGCCATGCTCCGGTATTTTATTCAGAAAGTTCATAACCGTCGCCGCATGGTTCGCCCCAGGGTTGTTGTGGCAGTTCCAAGCGGAATTACTGAGGTGGAGAAGCGCGCAGTAAAAGACTCGGCACTGCATGCGGGCGCGCGCGATGTATTTTTAATTGAGGAACCGATGGCAGCTGCGATCGGCGTGGGGCTGCCGGTACAGGAACCGGCGGGCAATATGATTGTGGATATCGGCGGCGGCACAACCGAAGTCGCACTGATTTCCCTCGCCGGTATTGTTTTCAGTCGCAGCGTGCGAGTCGGCGGGGACGATATGGATGAGGCCCTCATCCAGTATTTGAAACGGGAATATAATCTATTGATCGGCGAACGAACCGCAGAAGATATTAAAATTACGATCGGTTCCGCCATGCGCATTAACGACGAAACGACCATGGAAGTCAAAGGCCGCGACCAGGTCGCCGGTCTGCCGAAAACGCTCACGATCAGCTCTGAAGAAATTCGCGCCGCGTTAAAAGATCCGGTTTCCGGCATTGTGGATGCGATCCGCGTAACGCTCGACCGCTGTCCGCCGGAGTTATCGGCCGACCTCGTCGACCGCGGAATGGTTCTGGCCGGCGGCGGCGCGATGCTGCGCGGACTTGACAGACTGATTGCTGAAAATACCGGACTGCCGGTGCACATCGCCGAAGATCCGCTCAGCGCAGTTGCCGAAGGTACCGGGGTCGTTCTGCATGAAATCGATCTGATGCGTAAACTCGCCGCAAACGGCGAGCAATAGAAGTTATTTTCTCATTCAATATCGTCCCGCCGGAATTTTAAACGCCGGACGGCAGATGATTGGTAGACGAAAAATTTTAAAATGGATTGCGGCAGCACTTGCACTGCTGCTCCTTTTCAATCTGCCTGCAACGTGCAGTTCGCGCATCAAGTCGGTCTTTAATAACTCCGCCGCACCGGTGCAAATGCTGCTGCTCAGTTTCGGCATGAGCCTCAAAGAGGGCTGGGATGCAGTACGCGGTTTCGACGGACTCATCGAAAGAAATCAGCGCCTCACCGAGGAGGTGATCCGGTTGCAGGCGAAAGCGGTGATGCTGGAAAATCTCGCCGAAGAAAACCGGCGGTTGCACGAACAGCTCGACTTTTCCGATGCCCAGCCGGACAATTTAATTGCGGCACAGGTGATTGCACGCAGCGTCAGCGGCTGGTGGCAGAGCGTGCGGCTGGACAAAGGAACAAAGCACGGCGTCCGCTCCAACTCGCCGGTCATTTCGTCTGACGGACTGGTTGGATGCACTGCCGGTGTTTCAGCGCTTTCATCCGAAGTTATTTTAGTTTCCGATCCGGCGTGTAAAGTTTCAGCGCGAATTTCGCGTACCGGTTCGTTTGGAATTGTCAGCGGACGCGGAACAAACCTGAAAGGCTACCCGGTTGCGCGCATGCAGTTTATTCACAAAGATATTCCGGTGCGTGAAGGCGACGCGGTGGTAACATCCGGACTCGGCGGCATTTTTCCAAAAAACATCCTCATCGGTTATATTGACAAAATATATACCGAAGAAAACGGTCTATATCAGTACGCCGATATTATTCCGAAAGCCGTTGTTTATTTGATGGAAGTGGTTTTTGTTTCGACAAACAATGACATGGCGGAGGATGGCGAATGAAACCGCTGGTTATCACCGTTCTTTTGTTTGCCGCCGGATCGATTCAGGCGCTGATGCCGATTGAATTTCCGGCACTGCTTTGTCTGATGATTTTTATCGCGCTGCATTCACGGTTGAATGTTGCGCTTTACGGAGCCGTCATCGCCGGACTGATTCATGATTCATTCTGTCCGGCGCCGCTTGGAATTTCTATTCCGTTTTTTTTGCTCACGGTGTTTGTTATTAATTACATTCGCCGCGAAATTTTTTCTGATATCGCGTGGACGTATGTAATTCTCGGAGGACTCTTTGCACTGCTGAAAACACTCTACTTCATTCTGATTCTAGCGTTGTTTAATATTCGTCCGGTGCGCACCGCTGAACTGTTTTTGCAGCTCGTTGCCGGTGTTTTAGTGGCACTGTTTCTGGCGCCGGGAATTTTTCTGGCGGCAGCGCCGTTCAGAGATAAATGGTACCGGAGGGCGCTACGATGATGATGCGCGTCCGCCGTCCTGAAAAATTTGAACCGCTGCGTTACTGGCTGCTCGGCGGATTTATGCTGTTCATGCTGGCGTTGCTTGGTTTTTCACTGTGGAAACTGCAGGTAAAAAGCAGCGCAATGTTTGAATCACGAATTGAAATTCAAAGTTTGCGCCGTGTACGGCTGCCGGGAATTCGCGGCAAAATTTATGACCGCAACGGGTTATGTCTCGCCGATAACCGCCCGATATATTCGATTTCGCTTTTCCTTGAAGATATCCGGCGCGCCGGTCCGTGGTCGCGCACGATCGACCGCGCAATGGATGTGATCAATCAGGTTTCTGAACTCACCGGCCTGCCGCCGGAATTAACACGCGACGATGTCTGGAAACATATTCGCCTGCGTCTGCCGCTGCCGCTCGTGCTATGGCGGCAGGCCGGGCCGGAAGCAATGGCAAAACTGGCAGAGCAGGGCGCCCGGATTCCCGGCGTCGATCTTTATATACAGGCAACACGCACTTATCCGTACAGTCCATACACCTCGCATCTCATCGGCTACGTCGGCCGCGCCGATCCGGAAAAGCTGACTGAAGAAGAAGAATATTCATATTATCTGCCGACAATGTTCGGCCGCGCCGGACTTGAAAAGCTGTTCGATCCGTTCATGCAGGGCAAAGCCGGCGGAACGCTGGTTCAGATTGATGTATCCGGTTACCGGCACGGCGAACTCGCGCGCCGCGAATCGAAAGCCGGCGGCGATCTGCGGCTGACGCTTGACATGGAAATTCAACTGCTCGCGCATAAATCGCTCGGAAATTATAACGGGGCGGTGGTGGTAATGGATCCGAACAACGGCGATGTGCTGGCGATGATCAGTGCGCCGGGATACGATGCAAATATGTTTGTTCCGTTTATTACCACAGCAAACTGGAATGTGCTGCGCGACAATGCGAACAAACCGTTGCTCAACCGCGCCGTCGCCGGAACCTATCCGCCGGGCAGTGTTTTCAAACCGCTGGTCGGACTTGCCGCCGCGACAGTGAATCCGGCGGCTGCGCATGAATATCGCGACTCGCCGGGATTCTATATGCTCGGACGGCGGCGGATCCGCGACTGGAATCCGCACGGCCACGGTGAAGTGAATCTGCGCGAAGCTCTGAAACTTTCGGCAAATGTGTACTTTCTGAAAACTGCGCTCGAATACGGCTGGCAGCCGATCATTGAGCAGGCGAAAGCGGTCGGGCTCGGACAGAAAACCGGCGTTGAAGTTGACTTTGAACAAGCCGGGCTTGTGCCGGATACGGAATGGCTGAAACGCACCGGCCGCGGAAATAATTTTACCGACGGTGATGTTTGCAACCTCTCAATCGGACAGGGCTATTTGACGGTAACGCCGGTCCAAATGGCGATGATGACGTCCGCGATTGCCAACGGCGGCTATCTGTATAAACCGCGTGTAGTGCTGTCGTACCGGCTGCCGGGCAGTAATGAATATGTGAACGAACCGGAGCGGCACGGCGGTAAAATGAACTGGCCGGCTGATGCTGTTTCAATTGTTCGGGCCGGCATGCGCGATGTGATTATGGAGCGCAACGGTACCGGACACCGTGCTGCAGTGCCGGGATTTGAATTTGCCGGAAAAACCGGCACGGCGGAATACGGTGCAAACAATCAGTATAAACACACCTGGATGATTGGATTCGCACCGTACCACAACCCGCAATATGCCGTAGCGATGATTATTGAAGATGGCGGCTCCGGAGGCTCCACCGTGGGCCCGCAGTTAAAAATTTTAATGTCCGGTCTGTACGAAAAAATGAAACGGGAAGGGCGGCTTCAAGAACCTCAGAATGATGAACAAGGAATTTCGAATGTAGAAGTGAATGAAGAAACTCCAAACTTCAATATTCATTATTCCTTGTTCGATAGTCAACATTCCAAAGGAGGCTCACCATGTTGAGCTTCCTCCGCCGCATCGACTGGATCAGCGTGGTTATCATTATCGCACTGACGGTGTTTGGATTCTTTTTTATTTACAGTGCCGGATACCGTAATGCCGATCAGGCTGTCAGCGGAATGGTTTCACGTCAAATGATCTGGGCGATCACCGGTTTCGCCGTATACATCGCGGCGGCGGCGTTCGATTACCGTTACCTTGCGCGCGTGCAGTGGTGGATTTACGGCGCAGCGATCATTCTGTTAGTGCTGGTGCTGTTCATCGGCACATCCGTTTATGGCGCGCATCGCTGGTTTAGTATCGGCGGCATCATGGTTCAACCGTCAGAAATCGGAAAGCTCGCCTTGATTTTCACCCTTGCGGGACTGCTGAGCAGTCCGGCGCTGGAGTTGAACAGCCGTAAAATATTCATGTTTTCATTTTTAATTGCCGGAGTTCCGTTTCTATTGATTGTCGCAGAACCGGATCTTGGTACAGCGATCGTTTTAATTCCGGTGACCATCGCGATGCTGTTCTGCGCAGGATGCCCGTTGAAACCGCTTTTAATTCTGATCGGCCTCGGCTTGCTTGGTCTGCTGATGATGGCTCTCTGGCTGAAATATTTTCCCGAGACCTGTCCGTTCCTTGCCGACTATCAGAAAAACCGTATTCTCGTTTTTCTGAATGTGAATGAAGATCCGCTTGGCGCAGGCTGGAATAAACTGCAGTCGCAGATTGCGATCGGTTCCGGCGGTCTGTTTGGCAAAGGTTATTTGAAAGGAACTCAAAACATCCTCGGTTTTCTGCCGAGAACAGTGGCGCCGACCGACTTTATCTTTTCGGTCGTTGCCGAGGAAACCGGCTTTGCCGGAGGCGTAGTGCTGTTAACACTTTACGCCGTATTAATCGTGCGCGCTGTCTTTACCGCTGTATTCGCCCGCGACCGGTTCGGGCGACTGCTTGCGGCGGGGATCGGCACACTTATTTTTGCACATGTTTTTGTAAATATCGCGATGACCGTCGGACTTATGCCGATTACCGGTCTGCCGCTGCCGTTGATGAGTTACGGCGGTTCCTTCATGGTGAGTATCATGGCGGCATTAGGGCTGGTTCAAAGTGTCTGTCTCCGCCGGCGTCGTATTTAATTAGAAAGAGGAGGGCAGCAATGCTCAAAGTAGTAAAAAATAAACTGGCCGCAACAGTTAGCCGGAAGAAAAAAGAGGTTTTGATCAATATTGAACCCCTTGAAACACGTGTTGCAGTGCTGGATGAAGGTAAACTGGATCATTTTCATATTGAACGTTCAGAAGAAAACCGGCTCGTTGGCAGCGTCTTCAAAGGCAAAGTTCAAAACCTTGAAGACGGGCTTCAGGCAGCATTTATTGATATCGGCATGGCAAAAAATGCGTTCATCCATTACTGGGATATGATCCCTGAAGATGCAGTGCGGCTTGAAGAACAGGAAGGGCGTGCCAGCAACCGCAAACGCCGGAAATTTGCACAGGGTGAAATGGCAAAAAAATTTCCGATCGGTTCTGAAATTGTCGTGCAGGTCACGAAAGACGCCATTGGCACCAAAGGGCCTCGCGTTACAGCTAATCTCAGTGTGCCGGGACGCTATCTGGTCATGATGCCCGGCACGAGCCTGAAAGGGATTTCGAAGAAAATCGGCGACAGCAAAGAGAGAACACGCCTGAAAAGAATCCTGACGCGTCTGCCGATTCCGAACGGCATCGGAATCATCGTTCGCACCGCCGGTTCCGGCACACGCAAAACCGGTTTTGTGCGCGATGCCCGCACGCTGTTTGAAATCTGGAAGGAAATCGACACCGGTATGCGCGAAAAGCCGGCACCGTGCTGTTTATATCAGGAGCCCAATCTGGCGGAGCGCGTCGTGCGTGATTATCTCACCGAAGATATCGACCGCGTTTATATCGACAACCGCGATGCGTACGAAATGATCCGTAAAATGATCGCCAGGTATTCACGCCGTGCGCGCAACTGGGTACAGCTCTACGGCGGTGAAGAGCCGATCTTTGACTACTTCGATGCGGAAAAACAAATCGAATCCGTTTTCCGGCGTAAAGTCTGGATGAAGTCCGGCGCATATTTAATTTTTGATGAAACTGAAGCACTGGTGGCGGTCGACGTAAACACCGGACGGCACAAAGGCGGAAAAAATGCGGAAGAATCGATCCTCGCCGTTAACACCGAAGCCGCGCAGGAGATTGCGCGCCAGCTCCGGTTGCGTAACATCGGCGGACTCGTGGTCATCGACTTCATCGACATGAAAAGAAAACGCGATCAGGCTGCCGTTTACAAAACACTCAAAGACGCATTGCACGCCGACCGGGCACGCACCAACGTACTGCCGATTTCACAACTCGGACTGCTCGAAATGACGCGTCAGCGGTTTGAAGAGAGCATCTATACCTCAACTTATGTAAACTGCGAATACTGTCGCGGGCGCGGACGCGTCAAATCCGCACTCGCCATGAGTGTCGAGCTGCAGCGCCGCTTATCCGCAGCATTACGCAAAGACCGCAAGGGGCTTCATTCCATGAAAGTCGCTGTTAATCCCAAAGTTCTCGAACGTCTGCGCCGTGAAGACGAAGAAGCGCTTGTCGACATGGAAAAGAAATTCAACGGACACCTTACATTTGTATCCGATCCGTCATTCCACATGGAAGAGTTCACCATCACCAACGATCAGACGAATCAGGTCGTTTATTCCAGTATTGAAAATTAAACTGCGGCCAGCGGTAATCGAAGGGAAGATGTGCGGACAGAATCCATACGGCAGATGATGCGGAAGACAGCGCGATGATATTTCTTTTAACGGGCAGCCGGTAACTGCTAACGTTTTCCCATGCTCATTCGCGAGACAGCCGTAACCGTTCTGGATTTCGAAACCACCGGCGCGGTGCCGGGGTTCGACAATGAACCGTGGCAGATTGGACTGGTTGTATTGCGCGCTGGAAAAATTGATCCGGCGTCGCTGTTTGAAACACTGATTTGCGTCGATGCAAACCGCCCGTTTAACGCCTATGCGCCGGGCAAACATCATGCCCTGCGCGATGCAATAGCCGGCGCACCGCCGGCATGCACCGTCTGGAAAAATATTGAGCCGCTGCTCGCCGGTCCGCTGGCGGCGCATAATGTTGCAGTGGAAAAAAAGTTTTTAAGGAAAATGGCGCCGCTGCATCCGTACGGGCCGTGGATCGACACCTTAAAACTCGCGCGCCGCGCATGGCCCAAAGCGCCGTCGCACACGCTGGGCGATTTAGTCGCCGGATTAAATTTAGAGCCGCGCATCCGCGAATTTTGTCCGAACCATTCCGCGCACGACGCACTGTATGACGCCGTCGCCTGCGCCGCACTGCTGGAGTTTTTATTGCAGCAAAACGGCTGGGAAGATTTGGAAATAATGTAGGAAAGAAAAAATCCTGTTCATCCTGTAAATCCCGTTAAAAAATTCCTGTTCGTTCGTGGACAGGCATCCTGCCTGTCCTGCATTGAAAACACTTTGAGAATTACGCATAGACACAAATAAGAGTGAATAGTACTCTTTTTCAGTAATTTTAAATAACGCAGGGAGTTGTTAACTAAATAGATTCAAATAAAAATTAATTTTAAAAATTTGCGTAGCTGAAAGCTGCTGTCCCCTCAGAATTTCCACAATTAGAACGACAGCGTTTCCATACGCGCCCCTTGGGGCGTGTTGGCAAACGTTCGTTCAAGGCATGTGGAAATGCCCGAGGGGAGCGTGAACTGACACGCTCCTTTTTTTTTGGCATTTCAACAAACTGAACGACACCAGACATCGGCCAAGGCTCGCGTAACCAAGGAGCCTTTGCCGTGTCAAAAAAATCGGGACGGGGCGGAGCTCATTCCTCTGCAAGGGATGGACGCCTGCCGAAATCGAGAAACAGCGTCTTGCAACATGCAAAACGCGCCAAAAAGGATGAATTTTATACGCAGCTGGTTGATATTGAAAACGAGCTGCGCCATTACCGGAAGCATTTTAAGGGACGTGTTGTCTATTGTAATTGCGACGATCCCTGCGAAAGCAAGTTTGTTGAATATTTTGTCCGTAACTTTAATGCGCTGGGATTGAAGGAACTGATTGCCACATCGTTCACCGGTTCGCCCATCAGCGGCACCGCGTTTCAACTCGATTTTTTAGAAAATACTGAAGCGCCGGTTATTAGCGCCGGCGAAGCGCATTATCTGCGCCTCAAAAAGGTGAACGACAAAGACATTGATGACATCGGTGATTTTCCGGCGCTGTTTAAAAAACGGCTCTATAAAATCGGCAAGCTGAAAGAGAACGGCGATTTTCGTTCACCGGAATGTATTGCGCTTTTAAAAGAAGCAGACATTGTGGTGACCAATCCGCCGTTTTCCTTGTTCCGCGAATATGTTGCACAACTCGTTGAGTACCGGAAATTTTTTTTAATTATCGGCAATAAGAATGCCATTACCTATAAAGATATTTTTGGGTTGATAAAAAACAACAAACTGTGGACGGGATATCGGAGTTTTTCCGGCGGCATGTGGTTTGTTTCTGATTATGAAGGGAAATACGAAAAAACTGTAAATGGTATTAAAGTTATCAATGTCCCGGCAATTTGGCTTACCAATCTTGACCATTCTAAACGTCATGAGCAGCTCCAGCTTTATAAAAATTATACTACTGAAGCCTATCCGAGATACGATAATTATGACGCAATCGAAGTGTCGAAAACTGCCGAAATACCTTGTGATTATGATGGTGCGATGGGTGTACCGATTACGTTTTTAGATAAATACAATCCCGAACAATTTGAAATTCTTGGCGCGACGGAAAGTGAGGGGAAAGGGTTTTCATACGGTTTGTGGAAGGGTGGAGTTGCGCAAGCAACGGTACATGGCGCGAAAGTGTATAAACGGTTATTCATTCAGCGAAAGGACGGCACGCAATGAAGATTGAACTTCACAATGTAAAAATCCGCGATCTGGTTGACGGATTTCAAGACGATGGCGAAAGTGGTGTGGTCGGTTACCGCGGCCAGCTTAATATCCGTCCCGCTTATCAGCGTGAATTTATCTATAAAGATAAACAGCGCGATGAAGTGATTCGCACGGTGCGCAAAAATTTTCCATTGAATACAATGTACTGGGTGGAAAATGACGCGGACGGTTTTGAGTTGATGGATGGACAGCAGCGGACGATTTCACTCTGCCAATACGTGAACGGCGATTTTTCGGTGGATTTCGGCGACGGTAATCCGCTTGGATTTCATAATCTCACCGCCGATATACGGGAGCAAATTTTGGATTATGAATTGTCCGTTTATTTTTGTGCCGGCACTGATTCGGAACGGCTTGACTGGTTCCGCATCATTAATATCGCGGGTGAAAAGCTGACGGATCAGGAGCTGCGCAACGCGATCTACACCGGCCCATGGCTCGCTGATGCAAAACGGTGGTTCAGTAAAACCGGCTGTCCGGCCGCCGGAATCGGCGATCAATATCTCACCGGCTCTCCGATTCGTCAGGATTATCTTGAAACCGTATTGAAATGGATTTCCGGCGGTGAAGTTAAAAAGTATATGGCGGCGCATCAACACGATGCGGATGCGGATGAACTCTGGCAGTATTTTCGGTCGGTGATTTCA
Source organism: Kiritimatiellales bacterium (assembly GCA_041656295.1). Classification (NCBI taxonomy): domain Bacteria; kingdom Pseudomonadati; phylum Kiritimatiellota; class Kiritimatiellia; order Kiritimatiellales; species Kiritimatiellales bacterium. The sequence continues at coordinate 224,269 of JBBADV010000002.1, forward strand.
TGGGTTGAGCGGATTTTTCCGGAGTATCGCAAAATTATGAAAGGGCTGCCCTGGGGTGAGTTTTTTAATAAATTCAAGAATGTTGTGTTTAATGCCAATATCCTGGAAGCTGAAATTAAAAAACTGCTGGCGGACGATGATGTCACCAGTAAAAAAGGTATTTATGAATATCTGCTCACAAGGGACGAACGGCATTTGAATATCCGCGCATTTACCGACAGTCAAAAGCAGACCGCCTATCAAAAGCAAAGCGGTAAATGCAGGGCATGCAAAAAACAATTTGCCATTGAAGAGATGGAGGGCGATCACATTACGCCGTGGAGTGAGGGCGGAAAAACAGACCCCGCAAACCTGCAAATGCTGTGCAAAGAGTGTAACCGCAAGAAAGGCGCGAAATAATACAGGACAGGTAACGCATGCAGAGTTAACTCAGACAGGATAAACCGGATGAGAGCAATTCCCGTTCAATTTGTTGCATTCATTATTGCGCGCCCACCGGACGCGCCTGCAAAATATTGGATCATAAATTGTAGCCGCAGGCGATGACTGCGGTTTTAACGCGACAAATTAAAACGAAACGGCTCTAAAAAACCAAAAGGTATCCTGTAAATCCCGTCAAAAAATCCCGTTCATTCGTGGACAGACGGGAAACTTATCCTACGTTGTTCTGGTTTGCCGTTCCATGCCTTTCAGCGCAGCGCCGGAGTTTTTCAGATCGCGATCAATGGCGCGGCGCACGGCGCCGGAATCGAGCTTGCGCCTGCCGGTTAAAAATTTTTCGAGCTGTCCGGCAATTAAATCGGCGTGCAGATGCACAGAATTCATGGCTGCGAGTTTGCGGATATTCTGTTCGATTTTTCCGGCGTCAGACTGCCGGTGAACCCGCCCGGCAACGTCGGCATTAAAGGTTTGCATGCCGGTTGCGAGTTGAAAAAATCGCGGCGGCGCAGCGGTAAGAATTTTTTCAAGCGCCGGCGTTTGGCGAATTGTTCCACACCATTTTACCACCGGAACTCTTTCCGGCGTTTTTTTGGTGTTCACAGTCTATCTGTTGAGCGCATCTAAATTTTTTCCATGTTGCACCGGCGTTGCAACTGATCTAATAATTCCCGTTTTAACGAAAGATATGTGTGGAGTTTTTACCCGGTTTTGAACGGCCGGAAACTTTTAATATATGGACTTTCGACACAACAGTAAGGAGAACGTATGCCGTTGACATTTGATATGCCGCTGGAAAAACTGCGTGAGTATCAAGGAATTAATCCGCGCCCAGCGGATTTCGATCAATATTGGGACGCCGCGCTGGCCGAAATGAACGCCGTCGATCCGCAGATTGAAATTATTCCCGATCCTGATTTTCAAACACCGTTCGCAACCTGTTCGCATCTGTGGTTTACCGGCGTCGGCGGCGCGCGTATTCACGCCAATTTAATTCAGCCGAAAAACGCGCCGGGAAAACATCCGGCGGTACTGCATTTTCACGGTTATTCCGGAAATTGCGGTGACTGGACTGACAAACTCGGTTATGCCGCCGCCGGTTTTACCGTCGCCGCGCTTGACTGCCGCGGGCAGGGCGGGCTCTCCGAAGATTCCGGCGCCGTAAAAGGAACCACTATGAGCGGACAAATTATTCGCGGACTCGATGATTCGCCGGAAAAACTGTTGTTCCGGCAGATCTTTCTCGACACCGCCCAGCTCGCAAAAATTGTGATGGCCATGCCGGACGTTGATGAAAAACGCGTCGGCGCATCCGGCGGCAGTCAGGGCGGCGCACTCACACTCGCCTGCGCCGCGCTCGAGCCGCGCATTAAACGTGCGGCACCGATATTTCCATTCCTTTCCGATTATCTCCGCGTCTGGCAGATGGATCAGGCAAAAGAGGCGTATGAAGAGCTCAAAACATTTTTCCGCCGGCACGATCCGACGCATGCCCGCGCAGCAGAGCTGTTCACCAGACTCGGTTATATCGACATTCAAAACTTCGCGCCGCGCATCAAAGCACACGTTATGATGGGCACCGGATTAATGGACACCATTTGTCCGCCGTCCACCCAGTTTGCCGCTTATAATAAAATCACCGCTCAAAAAGAAATGGTTATTTATCCTGACTTCGGCCACGAAAATCTGCCGGGATTTTCGGATAAGACATTTCAATTTATGCTGGGGTTGTAAATTTATTGTTTGGAGTTCAAGGTTCAGATTTAAAAACAGGAGCGAGAGTGTCAGGTAACGTTACAATCTTTGGAAATCCGGTGTTGCGAACAAAAGCGGTACCGGTGGGGGCGGTGACCGATGAACTCCGTGAGCTTGCGGAGCACATGCTGAAGATCATGTACGCCGCGCAGGGAGTCGGGCTGGCCGCGGAACAGATCGGCCGGACGGAATCCATTTTTGTGATCGATATTCCGGCGGACGGTATAAAGGACAATCCCGGTGTGCAGATGCCGCTGATTGCAATTAATCCGGAAATTATCGGCATGTCCGATGAAACTGCGGTCGCAGAAGAGGGCTGTTTGAGTTTCCCGAAACTGTATGTGCCGGTACGCCGTCCGGCGGACGTTGTTTTGCGGTATACTGACCAGAACGGTCAGTCGCAGGTTGTGAGTGCGAAAGGGCTGCTCGCGCGTGCCATTCAGCACGAGAATGATCATTTGAACGGTGTACTTCTCGTTGACCACATGACCGCCGCAGAAAAAATACAACACATGCTGCTGCTCAGAAAACTCAAGCGTCAGAGCAAAGGGAACGCATGAAGCTGCGCGGATTGCTGGCGCTGCTCGCGGGAATGACGCTGTTCAGTACGATTGAGGTTGCGTCGAAAATAATGCAGAAACGCGGGGCGATCGCCGGGAATTCTCCGCTTTGGATCGCCACGCTTCGTTTTCTTATCACCGGCGTCATTCTCCTGCTGCCTTCAGTACACATGCTGCGCCGGCGCAGCATAAAACCGGCACGCAGTGATGTCATCGTTCTTGCCGGACTTGGATTGATCGGCGTAACGGTCATGTCGGGATTTTTTCATCTTGCGATTCTGTATCTGCCCGCGAATGCAGCGGCGCTGGTGTTCAGTTGTAACCCGGTGTTTGTGGTAATTTTTGCGGCGCTGATTCTGAACGAAAAAATGACATTGCAAAAAACCGGCGCCGCACTGTTGTGTATCATTGGAACCGGTGTGCTGGCCATCGGTAAAACGGCCGGGATCTCGCCGCGCGGGATTATGTTAATGATTATTGCGCTCGCGGCCTTTGCGGTATACACCGTGCTGTTTAAAAAAGTGACGCCACGGTACGGCGCACTGCCGATCGCCGGTCTCGCCGCACTTGCCGGCGGAATTTTTTTAATTCCGGTTGCACTCGGATTCGAAGGATTCCCGCTGTTTTTCTTCGGCACAGCCGATTGGGTTGGGATTCTTTATCTCGCGCTCGCCGGAACGGCGCTCGCCTATTTTCTATTTATTTACGGGATCGGGCAGGTTGAGGCCGGTATCGGTGCAATGTCGTTTTTTCTAAAGCCGTTTCTCGCCGCACTGTTTGCGCGGCTGCTGCTCGGCGAAAATTTAACGCCGCCGATGCTCGCCGGCGGCACATTTATTCTGGCCGGCATGGCGGCGGCGCTGAGGAAGAAAAAATCTGCTAAATTTGACTGACCCGTCTGATCAGTTAGCTCTAACCGACCCGGCGGATTTGATGAATTTGTTCATCGCCGCGAAATATTCCGGTATTTCATGAATATCCATGTGACCCGTCGGCAGAGTAATAATTTTTTTTGTACCGGCATATATTTCAGCAAGTGTTTCGCCGCTTTGCAGCGGAATCATTTCGTCGTGCGCTGCAAGCAGAATTAAAGCCGGCGTTTGAATGGTTGTCACATAATCAATGGAACGGAATCTGTGCCGAAGCAGCAAATTGAGCGGCGGCAGAAACGGATATTGAAAGCGCGCGGCATCTTCAATTTTGGCGTAGGGTGTAACGAGGATCAATCCGGCGCTTGGCCGTGCGGCAGCAACCTGTACCGCAATGCCGGTGCCGAGACTCCGTCCCATCAGAAACAGTTGTTCCGCCGGCGTGCCGGTTTCTGCGCGGAACAGGTCATACAGTTGTATCGCATCAGAAACCATGACTTTTTCACCGGGTTTGCCGGCGCTTAATCCGTAGCCGCGATAGTTGATCATCAGCACGTTGGCATCAAGTCCGTTGAACATGATTTCAACATGATTCGCCAGATCCTCGGCGTTGCCGCCGTGGTAAATCACGGTGACCGGTTTCTTTTTATCAATAAACCAGCCCTCATGCCAAAAGCCGTCGATGGTGCGATCCCACCGGAAATGTTCAAATGCCGCCGGCGGATTTTCATGCTTGGGCTGAAACAGAAATTTTTCCTGCCGGATCCACATCCAGCATAAAATTCCGGCATAGAGCAGGGCGCAGATAAAAATGATGCGAACGATGAGACTCATTGCATCTCTCCACAATGGGAGCAGGCATTCCTGCCTGCTCATTCGGACAGACAGGAGTGTCTGCCCGTAAACTAAAATTTTTCCTGAACAACAAGCTCGCTTAACGGTTTGCGGACTTTCGGGCGTCCGGTGTCGTTCGGGGTACCGAGCGTGAGCATGATCAGGGGTTCAGATGAGTCGGGAATCTCTAAAACGCGCCGGACAATCTCCGGATCAAACGCACCGATCCAGCAGGTGCCGAGTCCGAGCTCGGCGGCAGCCAGCGTCATATGGTCGATTGCTATTCCGGCATCAAGGTCAACCAGACAGCGGTTGTCGCATTTCCGCTTCCACGCAATTTCCGGCAGCGTACAGATGACAATAATAACCGGCGCGTCGGCAAACCACGGATAGCGTTCCGGCGTCAGTCCGGCAATGCGCTTTTTATCACGCACGACAATAAATTTAAACGGCTGCAGGTTGCAGGCGGTCGGTGCGAGGCGTCCGGCTTCCAGGATTTCATTAAGCAGGTTTTCCGGTACCGGATCAGATTTATAGGAACGGACACTGACGCGTTTTGTGGCGAGCTCAATAAACTTCATAGTCAACCTTTCTGTTATTATTTGGATTAAACCACGAATTCATACCAATGTTCACGTAAAATATCATGACTGGTATTTTAACATTGATTTATGAATTGCTGTTTTGCCTCTGTTTTTTCATTCTTGCGTGATGAATAAAAAACAGCGCCCGGGCTGGGACGAGTATTTTATGGATATTGCGCATGTGGTGAAATCGCGTGCGAATTGCAGTCGCCGGAAAGTTGCGGCAGTGATCGTGCGCGATAAACGGATTGTTTCGACGGGCTATAACGGCACGCCGCGCGGAATTAAAAATTGTGATGAAGGCGGTTGTGCGCGCTGCAGTTCGGATGCGCCGTCGGGTCAGTCGCTCGGCGATTGTGTTTGCTGCCACGCAGAAGAAAATGCGATTGTGCAGGCGGCATATCACGGGATTTCGGTGAAGGGCGGAACGCTGTACTGTACGAACAGTCCGTGTCTGATGTGCACAAAGATGATCATTAACGCCGGGATTGCTGAAGTGGTATATGACGAGGAATATTGTTTCGGCGCGCAGTCGCGCGCGCTGTTTCTTGAAGCCGGGATTACCTGCCGGCAATTAATTAAACCGGTATAAACGATCGTTAACCTCAAAAAATACGAAAAGATATAAAGATGGAAGTCGGGAATAGGATTGTACTGTTGAATTCCGGATTTTTAATTTGTCGTATGCGTCGGGTTTTGAGCGGTATCGGTAAAGAATTAATAAAAATTTCCATTGTGCTGGGTTTTATAATCGCCGCCGGCAATGCCGGCGCGATGCCGTTTCCGGTTGGTGAAGAGTTAATTTACGGCGGGACATGGAACGGTATTCCGGTGGCATGGGCAAAAGCTACCGTCAGCAACGCTGAATTTAACGGAAAGCCGGTGATTTGTCTGCGTGTTGAGATTCAAACGTACGCTTTTTTTAATGCAGTTTTCCCGGTGGACGACAGTTACGAAAGTCTGGTTGATCCTGAAACATTGCTGCCGGTGCGCTATGAAAAAAATCTGAGGGAAGGGCGCTACCGCTGTCACGAAGTGACCACGTTTGATTTCGTAACGTTGAAAGCGCATTTTGAACGGTTGACGAACGGCAAAATGAAGGTGTACGACATTCAACCGACCGCCCGTGATATTGTCAGCTTTATGTATTTTATGCGTGGTGAAACACTGGAGCCGGAACGTGAAACCAAACATCTGGTGCTGGCGGATGAAAAAATTTACGACCTGACGATAAAAACCGCCGAGATCGAAAAAATCAGCCTGCCGGATTATAAACAGAAGATTCCAAGCCTGCGGCTGATGCCGGAAGCGTCGCTTGACGACTTGTTTATCCGCACCGGAAAAGCTACGGTATGGGTGTCGCGCGATTCCCGCCGGCTGATGACGTTTGCAAAAGCGAGTGCGCCGTTCGGGAAAATCCGGTTGACACTGAAAGAGGTGAACGGCGCCGGCGATGATTTCTGGATCAAGGAAAAGAAAAAGTAGATGACGGCAGAAACAAAACAAGTGATCGGTGTCATTCCGGCACGCTGGGCATCAACGCGACTGCCGGGTAAGCCGCTCGCACTGATCGCCGGAAAACCGCTGATTCAGCGCGTAGTTGAGCGTGTAATTCAGGCAGAAACTCTAAGCGCAGTGGTGGTTGCTACGGACGATCAGCGAATCATTGATGCTGTAAACGACTTTGGCATTGCCGGCGTTAAAGCGGTGATGACGCGCAGGGATCACCCGACCGGAACCGACCGCATCGCCGAAGCTGTTTCCGGTGAAACGTGTGATGCGCTGATTAATATCCAGGGCGACGAACCGCTGATTGATCCGGCGCTGATCGACCGGCTTGCCGGAATTATTTCCACCGGCGACTGGGATATGGCGACTGCCGCCACACCGATTGAAAACGCGAATGATTTAAATGATCCGGCAAAAGTAAAAGTTGTTTTTGCCCATGACGGACGCGCCCTCTATTTTTCACGCGCGACGATTCCGGCGGTGCGCGATGCCGGCATGGATACGGACGGCGCACATTGGCGGCACATCGGAATTTATGCGTACCGGCGCAATTATTTATTGAAGCTGGTAAACGAACCGCCGTGTCAGCTGGAAAATCTGGAAAAGCTTGAGCAGTTGCGCGCGCTGTATATCGGCTGCCGCATGAATGTGCTGCAAGTGAACGAATCCGGTATCGGTGTTGATACTCCGGAGGATATTTTGAAGGTGGAGAATATATTAAAGGGAATGAATCTGGATTAAAACCATCCACGAAAACCACGAATGGACACGAATAAAATTTTTAACCTCGGATAACACGAATAGAGACAGATTTTTACAAAGAGGTAACAAAGAAAACGAAGGAAAAAGGCAGGGCACGCAGTCCCTTGCGCGCCGCCGGTTGAATAGAAAATTTTTCAAATAATTTTTAACCGCTGAATACACGAATAACACGAAAAATTACATTGTGATGCGTAGGAGAAATTTTCAGGAGATTAAAAAATGACCAAAGTCGTAAAAGCAAGGGGCGTGAAGTTTGGCGGGAAAAACCCGCTGGCACTGATGGCAGGGCCGTGTGTGATTGAGAATCGCGCACTATGTATGGATATAGCAAAGCGCTTAAAGGCGATGTCGGATAAGCTGAACGTGCCGCTGGTATTTAAGGCATCGTATGACAAAGCAAACCGGACGTCGATTCACTCCTACCGCGGCCCCGGTATCGCCAAGGGACTGGAAATTCTCGCAGAGATCAGAGAAAAGTTTAATGTGCCGGTTTTAACGGATGTTCACAGTGAACAGGAAGTTCCGCTGGCAGCGCAGGTGGTGGATATTCTGCAGATTCCGGCGTTTCTCTGCCGGCAGACGGATCTGCTGATCGCCGCCGGTGAAAGCGGCAAGGCGGTGAATGTGAAGAAAGGTCAGTTTCTCGCACCGCGGGACATGAAAAATATTATAACAAAACTGGAGTCGACCGGTAACAAAAATATTATTCTGACGGAGCGCGGCGTATCGTTCGGCTACAACACGCTGGTGGCAGATATGCGGAGCCTGTTGATTATGCGCGAATTCGGTTATCCGGTGGTGTTCGACTGCACGCACAGCGTGCAGTCGCCGGGCGGCGCAGGCGATTGTTCCGGTGGTGACGGTAAATATGCGCCTTATCTGGCGAAAGCGGCAGTGGCGGTGGGCGTCGACGGAATTTTCCTGGAAACGAATGTTGACCCGTCGAAAGCGCTTTCGGATAAAGCCAATGCGATTCCTTTTAAAGAGGTGCCGAAGCTGTGGCAGACGCTGACAGCGATTAATGAGGTAAAATGAATAAACGGATCTTCATTTGCTTTGCCGGAATGTTACTTTCGCCGGCGTTTGCACAGAATTTTTCACAGATGGAAATCAGCGGTTTCCGTGTGCCGGAATATGATGAAAACGGGAATATGACGTCCCAGTTTTTTGGTGAACGTGCGGAAATTCCAGGTGACGGCGGCGATGCAAAAATTACCGGTTTACGCGTTGAACTGTATAAGGCGGGTGAAACGGCGGGTGTGATTACATCACCGCTCTGTTTTTACAATCAGAAAACACGTGTTGCGACATCGGAAGAGACGGTCAATGCAGATATGGACCGGATTCAGCTGCGCGGGCGCGGCTATGTGCTGCATTCAAATGAAAATACCGTGCGCGTACTGAATGAGAGCCATGTAACGATTCATGACGTCATGGCGGCGATGGATGATGAGGCAGTGGCGGGAAAAAAGCGTGATGGCACTACGGTGATCACATCGAAAGAGCTGTTTATGGATTATAAGGCGCGACTGGTGCGTTTTGAACAGAATGTAAAAGTAGTTGACCCGCAGATGGTGATGGACTGCGATACACTGGAAGTTCATTTTAGCGAAAACAATGAAATTAGCTGGATTGAGGCGCTCGGCAGCGTTAGGATGGCGCAGGAAAACGAAGGAAGAGAAGCTGTCGCCGGGCGTGCAACCTATGATGTTAAAACAGACGAGTTTACTCTGGAGGATAACCCGGTGCTTTCAGACGGCCGCAATAAACTGTACGGCGAACGGATTCGCGTGTGGCGCAAAAGCAACCATGCGGTCAGTGAACCGGCGCGTGCCATTATTTTTCCTGATGACAATAACGCCGAAATTCGTGAATTATTGAAATAGCGGTTATGGAAACGAACGATTACCTGGTTCGCACCGAAAAGCTGGTGAAAAGTTATCGTGGACGCACGGTGGTGAATGGCGTGGATGTGAACGTCCGTACCGGCGAAATTGTTGGACTGCTCGGTCCGAACGGTGCCGGCAAAACGACAACGTTTTATATGGTAACGGGTTTACTTCATCCTACTGCCGGCGAAGTATATTTTAAGGGGCGCAATATCTCTAAAGTCCCAATGTACCGGCGCGCACGGATGGGCATGGGATATCTTTCGCAGGAGCCGTCAATTTTCCGTAAGCTGACGGTGCAGGAAAATGTGATGGCGATTCTGGAAACTCTGCCGGTATCGCGCAAAGAACGCCGCGAGCGGCTGGAGTTCCTGCTGAATGAACTGAAAATTTCACACCTGGCAAAACAGCCGGCGTATACACTGTCCGGCGGCGAACGCCGGCGTCTGGAAATTACGCGTGCGCTGGTAACAAATCCGGCGCTGATCCTGCTTGATGAACCGTTTAGCGGCGTTGATCCGCTCGCAGTTTATGAAGTGCAGGAAATTGTTAAAGAACTGCGGAATAAAGGTCTCGGTGTTTTGATTACCGACCACAATGTACGCGAAACACTTGCAGTGGTTGACCGTGCATATCTAATGTGCGAAGGTAAGGTATTGCGCGAAGGCAACAGTGATTTTTTGGTTAACGATGAAGAGAGCCGCCGGCTCTATCTGGGACCGCGGTTCTGTATGTAACAACAGGAAAGGAGCAGCCCATGAAGGTATATATCACAGGACGCCAAGTCGAGATTACGGACGCAATCCGGGATCATATCTATGATAAGGTGGAGCGGACTCTGACTGCGTTTCCGCGCGTAGAGGATGTTCGTATTGTGATTGAACTTCAAAAGCTTTTGCATCGCACAGATGTTGTTGTTACAGGTAAGGATCTGCACGTGGAGGCGAGTTCATCGGATGAAAATCTGTTTAAGTCAATTGATGACGCATTGATAAGAATGGAGCGCCAGCTGCGGAAGTTGCGTGAAAAAATGATAAGTCATTACAAATAATCAAAAGTCGAATGTCTGAAGGTCAAAAGTTTGAAAGTCACCAATCAGATTGTTGACTTTCGACCTTCAGACTGTTGACTCTTTCTTTCTATGTCAATTTCTCTCAAACAGCTTTTTGAAGCGGGCAAACAGCGCTTAGGACTGGAACTGGTGTCCGGCGGAGAAATATCGCTGAACCGTACGATCGAGGAGAGCGCACTGAACCGTCCCGGGCTGGCGCTCACCGGATTTTTTCAATATTTTGCGCAACGCCGGCTGCAGGTTTTCGGGCTGGCGGAATTCACCTATTTAAAAAGTCTGCCGCAGGCGGAACAGGAAATCCGTGTGCGTGCGCTGCTGAAAAAAAAGATTCCCGGCATCGTTGTTGCCCGCAACCGGTATCCGGTGCCGTGGCTGAGAGATCTGGCGGAGGCCTTTCATACACCGGTATTCCGCACGCCGTTGATCACTAGTAATTTTATTAACGAATGCATTCTTTTAATTGAAGAACTTACTGCGCCGCGCGGACGCCTGCAGGGAACGATGCTCGAAATTATGGGCATCGGGGTTCTGCTGAAAGGGCCGGCGGGCATCGGAAAGAGCGAAGCGGCGCTTTCGCTGATTAAAAAAGGATACAGTCTTGTTTCAGACGATGTCACTGAAGTGATCCGGCAGTCAGGACGATTAACAACATATGCCAATGAAATGACACGGTATCATATGGAAATTCGCGGCGTCGGCATCGTGCATGTGCCAAGCCTGTTCGGGGTATCCGCCATCCGGCGTAAGGCGGAGCTCGACATCGTGATAGAGCTTCACCCGTATGTGAACGATTTGGAAGAGGAGCGCACCGGAATCACTCCGGGTGAAATTGAAATTCTCGGACTCAGGCGCCCGCTTTACTCTCTGCCGGTCAGCTCCGGCAGGGATATGGCAAATATTATCGAAGCAACGGCATTAAATTATAAATTAAAACTGCTCGGTCATGATGCGGCCAAAGAACTGAACGAAAAAATAATTGAACATTTTTTACGTAAGACAGGAAAAACAGATGGCCGCTGAAAAGGAAATGATTCGCGAAATTGAAGTGCTGAATGCCTATGGCATTCATGCGAGGCCGGCGGCGCTGCTGGTGAAAGCCGCCGGTAAATACCGCAGCGATGTTTTTATCGGCCATGATGCATCGGATGAAGTTTCAGCTAAAAGCATCATGGGGCTGCTGACGATTGAAGGACATAAAGGCACCAAGCTCCGCATTCGTACCTGCGGCGTCGACGCTGAAGCGGCGATGAACGAAATCATAAAACTTTTTGAAACTAAATTTCTTGAAGACTGATGTCCAGCAGTACGCGGTTGTGTTCACTGAAATCCAAAACTTATTGCACCGCATAAATCAGATATAACCCGCCGGACAAAATGTGCACGGTGCAGATTTTTTTCAGGAACTCTGTGGATTCCTTTGGCGTTAAATATTATTGACTTGGAGAAGTGAGTGCGATACGCGTCGGCACATGAAAAGGCATTTTTCCATGGTAGAAAATGATTTCTGAATTGTTTCCGTATAAACCTGATAATCCGGAATTAACCGGCGGCTTTTTGAGTGTACTATGTCAAATATAACAGATTCTTCCGGCGAAATCATTCTGCAGGGCATCGGCGTGTCACCCGGCGTAGCCATCGGCGAAGTCGTTGTGTTCCGGCAGGACGGGTCTGATATTCCCGATTATCCGGTGCCGGAAAGTTCTATCCCTGCAGAAATTTCCCGCTTTGAAGAGGCGCTTGCCAAAACGCGCCGCCAGCTTACCGAAATCCGCGGACGCGCCGCCGGTGCACTCGGTGAAAAACATGCCGGAATTTTTGATGCGCACCTGCTGGTGGTGGATGACCGTTATATATACGATGCTGTACTTGCCGGATTAAAAAAAGAACACCGTAATGTCGAAGCGGTGCTGAATGATGTCGCCGGAAAATACATTGATGCACTGTCGAAAGTGAAAGACGATTATCTGCGCGAGCGCGCCGGCGACGTGCGCGATGTCATTCACCGCATTGTCAAAAACCTGATCGGCGAGGGCGGCATGGATCGCATGAATCAGCTGGAACGCCCTTGTATTGCACTGGCCTACGACTTCACCCCGTCGGATACCGCCGGCGTGGACAAGCGGATTGTGCAGGCGATGGTGGCAGACGCCGGCAGTTCAACGTCGCACACCGCTATTATGGCCCGTGCGCTCGAAGTTCCGGCGGTCGTCGGGCTTCATGATGCCAGCACTAAAGTTTCTTCAGGCGACACCGTTTTGGTTGACGGCGGTAAGGGACTGCTCATTATTCGCCCGACGTCGGAGCGTCTGCTCGCATACGCGCAAAAAATGGAGGCACAGAAAAATATTCTGGTCGGGCTGGAAGAGTTGAAAGACAAACCCTCCGAAACACAAGACGGATATCGTGTTCCAATTGCGGCGAATATTGAGCTGCCGCTCGAAATCGCCGGTATCCACCGTTACGGCGCTAACGGAATCGGTCTGTTCCGTACCGAATTTTTATTTCTGAACACTGAGGAGCCGCCGGATGAAGAAGCTCAGTATAAAGTGTATAAAAATGCCGCCGATTTGTGTGCGCCGGATAATGTGGTCATTCGTACTCTGGATCTCGGCGGCGATAAAATTGCATCCGATGTCAAAATGACTGCCGAAGCCAATCCGTTTCTCGGCTGGCGCGCCATTCGCTACTGTCTTTCGCACACTGAATTTTTTAAAACACAACTGCGCGCCATCCTGCGTGCCGCTGCCGGGCGCAAAATTTCAATCATGTATCCGATGATCAGCTGTCTAAGTGAAGTGCTGGCAGCCAACCGTCTGCTTGAAGAGTGCAAACAGGAGCTGAAAGCGGAAGGCAAATCATTCGCCGCTGAAATTGATGTTGGTATCATGATTGAAATTCCATCGGCGGCGCTGACTGCTGATATCATTGCGCCGCATATTGACTTTTTCAGTATTGGTACGAATGATCTGATTCAATATACATTGGCCGTTGACCGCGTAAATGATCATGTGGCGCATTTGTATAAACCGGCGCACACCGCCATAATTAAATTGATCCAGCAGACTGTTGCCGCCGGACACAAGCACCGTATTCCGGTGGCTGTTTGCGGCGAAATGGCGGCAACGCCGGAACTTGTCCCGCTGCTGATCGGTCTGGGTGTCGATGAACTCAGCGTTTCGCCGCCGGCGGTTCCAATGATTAAAGATGTCGTTCGTAATCTGCATTACGCTGAATGCCGCGCACTTGCTAAAGACATCCTGCAGCTCGTCACGTCCGACGAAATTCTGCAAAAATGCCGCGAACTGATCCAGAAAACATCGCCGGAAATCCTTGAGTTGTTCAATTGAACCCGCTAAATTTTCCAGAAAATTCATTAATCCGGATAAGCGAATTTAAAGGAAAGGGTAAGATGAGCAAAATTAATATCGATCATGTGTTTACTTCAGAATCGGTTTCAGAAGGACATCCCGATAAAGTCTGCGATCAAATTTCTGATGCAATTCTCGACGCCTGTCTGGCGGCGGACTCAAAAAGCCGTGTTGCGTGCGAAACGCTGACGACCACCAACCTCGTCGTCAATGCCGGCGAAATCACCTGCCGGGCATGGGACAGCATCGCGCCGGAAAACATCGCGCGCCAGGTTGTGCGGGAGATCGGCTACGACCGGCCGGAACTTGAATTTTGCGCCGACACCTTTGAATACATCTGCCGCCTGCACAGACAGTCGCCCGATATTGCTATGGGCGTTACCGCCACCGAAACGCATGAGCAGGGAGCCGGCGATCAGGGCATGATGTTCGGCTATGCGTCCGATGAAACTGAAGCACTGATGCCGGCGCCGGTACATTACAGTCATGTATTGCTCAATGAACTGCAGAAAATCCGCAAAGCCGGCGCGATTCCATACTTGCGTCCCGACTCCAAATCGCAGGTTTCCATCAAATATATAAACGGTCAGCCGGATCATATTACAGCGGTGGTAATCTCACACCAGACCGACGACGTGCCGCTGGAAAAAATCCGCGCAGATCTCACCGCAGTTGTCGAAAACGTACTCGCACCAACCGGACTGTTGAAAGATGATATTGAATACTTCATTAATCCCACCGGCAAATTTGTGATCGGCGGACCGCATGGCGATGCCGGACTCACCGGCCGCAAAATTATTGTCGACACCTACGGCGGCATCGGCAGTCACGGCGGCGGCGCATTCTCTGGAAAAGATCCATCGAAAGTCGACCGCTCCGCTGCATACTATGCGCGTTATGTTGCGAAAAACATTGTTGCTGCCGGCCTGGCGAAAAAATGCGAAGTACAGGTTGCGTACGCCATCGGCGTAGCTAAACCGCTGAGCATTAATATTGACACCTACGGCACCGGCGTACTCGAAGACTGTGAGCTTGAGGCTCTGGTTTCCTCCGGCTGCGTGTTTGACTTCCGCCCGGCGGCGCTCATCGAAGAGCTCGGACTGCTCACGCCAAACGGCTGGAGCTACCGCGATACTGCGGCTTACGGGCATTTCGGACGTCCGCAGTTTCCGTGGGAAAAAACTGATAAAGTTAACGCACTTAAATCCGCTGTAAAATAAATTGTTTTTACAGTTGATTCGGCACGGAACAGCCGGTATGTTCTGCGCTTTATTTCAGGCGCCCGTAGCTCAACTGGATAGAGTATCAGACTACGAATCTGAGGGTTCCAGGTTCGACTCCTGGCGGGCGCGCCAGTTTAAAATCTGAAAAAATTAAGATCCTCTTTAAATATTCGTTTTAAAGAGATTTTTTATTTTGCACACCTGGATCGGCAGATGAATAATCATGAATAGTATCATATTTCTCATGAACCGTTTTTTGCGATCAAGGTGTAATAGAATCGTCATAAAAGCACAAAAAATTCTTTGTCATGATCATCTTTACTGCCTAACCTCTTGATAGATAAGTCGCTTTAATAAATGTATTTTTTTCATCAAACTGATTGACTGATTTATAAAATCAGATATTATGTCCGACATAAAAGAAATCGTTAATTAAGAATTTGGAAAATGAGGATATTGAACAGTCACGATATTGCCGGAAGCTGGGCAACGCTTTTATTGCCGATTAATTCGGATGACAGCATCGATTACGGCGCGCTGGCAGGAGTTAAAGTGTGTGACGGCGATACGGACTGGTACACCCGGATGAAACAGTATTGTCCCGGCATGTCTATTTTTGTTCCGGGTCACCGGCTGGCCACAGGCATTCAAAACGGCGCGCACGGTGCGTATTCAAATATGGCCTGCTTAAATCCGGCGGCGGCTCAACGGTGGTATAGGCAAATGTTAAGCAGTCCCGCCGAATCGCTGGAACTGGAATCCCGGGTACAGCAGTTTATGACAGAGTGTATCTTCCCTTTTATTTATGCGGGGTACTCAAATATGGCGGTGGATAAATTTCTGGCCGCGGTCGGAGGCTGGGGGCCGGTTACCGAGCGGCTGCGCTGGCCGTATCACAGCATTGAGCAAAGCGCGGCAACTGAAATTAGGGAAAAAGCACGGAGGATTATTCCCGAATTTATGAAATAAATTCGCACGTAAATAAGCCTTGACACAAGTTTTTAAAATAACTATATGTCAGGCATATAAGGCAAGGTGTGGTTAAATATCGCTGTTAATGAAAGGAAAAAAATGTTGACAGAGTGGTTTTTAACAGCATTATGTCGGACATAAAGCCCGAGCTGTTCATGTGAAACAGCGGAAAAAGAAGAAGGGAAGAGAAGGAGAAAAAACATGAGTACAAAGAGAGCAATAGGAGTAGCAATCGCGGGAATGATATTCGCAGGTGCGAGTCACGCCATGCTGATTACCGACGTAACCACTAACAAAGTGCTGTTTGACAGCGGTGGATTTGAAGGCGGTACTGTCGGTAGCGCACCGGACGGGGCTATCACAGGAACGCTCACAGGAAATGCATCTACTCTGATATATGGGCCGGACTCGGCTGGCCCCGGTGCATATTCCGGCGATAATTATGCCATGAGCATTCGTAATGGAGGGTCCGGACTAATAACGATGAAGTTTGATCAGGCTGTTACAGCAACAGGAACTGTTCTGAAATATGAATGGGTGTGGTATGTGACTGCCGGTTCTTATGCCCGCCTAATCGGGCTGGATGGTGCCGGCAGTAACGGAAACAATGATGTTGTATTTGATGTGAGATTAAGAAATTCGGCCGTTTATGATCTAAATGTAAAGCAATCAGATAATTTTTATGTCGACGATCAATGGATTGTCTGCAGTCTGGAGTATACTCTGGGAGCGACAAGCGTTGTTTTTACTGCAGGTACTCAATCTATAGATATAGCGACGCGTGGTAATTCTGAGACCGGAACAATGGGTGTGGCATTTGCACAGGCCGCTAATGGAACATACTATGTAGACAGTATTATTCCCGAGCCGGCGGTTTCGTTTTATCTGTTAGTTGGAAGTATTTCCGCGATCGGGCTGAAAAGAAGAAGATAAATGAATATATTACAACCTTCAGCCGCTTTTATCGGCTGAGGGTTATTTTTTGAGTAAAAATTTCCTTTTGTCCGCCGATCTCTGCGGCAAGCCACGGGATATTCTGCGCCAGCTTTCGATAAAAAAAGGATTTGTATACAATGAAACAATTGCGTCTGTGTGCGTGGGTTTTGGCGGGGTTTATTACAACCGCTCACGCTGTCCGGATTACCGATGTGACAAGTGGAACGGTTTTATTTGATAATAATGGATTTGAACAGGACACCCTGAATAAAACACCGTTCAAAACAGTTGCCGGTGTGATCAGCGGCAAAGAGCAGGACAAGGTTTTCGGGGTGGATTCCGGCGGGCCGGGCGCATTTAAAGGGTTGCAGTATGCCTGTACACCCCGCGATCAAAACGGTGCGGGAAATATTGAAATTAAAGTGCCTAGGGCGGTAACTTTCAGCGGGCAAACGCTGCTGATGGAATGGGCCTGGCATCTGCCTTCAGCCTGCAATGCAAAATGGGGACTGCGAGGCGATTTACAGTTTTACAAAAGTTTATGGCGGGCAGGAAACGGATCGATTCAGGTTTCTGTTGACGGCAAATGGGAATACCGCGGTTATTACACCGCTGATAAATGGCTGGTATGTTCTCTGAAATACACCATCGGAGAGCGGACAGCGGATTTTACGGTTGACGGTGTAACGATGAAGCTGGACGTAGATAATTATAAGGGCGGGGCTCCCGGAGTTCAGGGGATTTTCTTCAGTCATAATACTCAGGCGGAATATTATCTGGATGGAACTTATGAAACGGCGGTACAGCCCCCGTCTGGCGGGCGTGAAGAAGTGAATGTGGATACCCGCCCGGAATTGCCGGAATGGATTGATGTGACCTGGCAGCGTTTCCCGAATACACCTCGAGGAATTCAATGGCCGGCGGTGGGCATGATTGACAACACATTTATTTCTGCCGGCGGCTGGTGTACCGGAGAAGAGGTTGCATCGAAACCGGGAATTTATCCGCGCGGATTTTTTAATGACGTGTTTGCCATGGACGTGACTGCGCCGGACAAAGGCTGGTCCCGGCTGCCGGATTTTCCCGGAGAAGCCCGTATGGGAACCGTCTGTGTTACAGTGAACAGCAAGCTGTATGTCTGGGGTGGACTCAGCTACACCGAACCATACTGTTACACGGATGGTTATGTACTGGCCAAAGAAAACGGAGATTGGGTATGGACACCGCTGCCGCCGCTGCCGCACGCATTAGTGTTTCCCGGCGCCTGTGCAATGGGCAGTAAAATTTATATTGCCGGCGGGTGCGATTATAACCGCAAAGGATTTCTTTCCGCAAACTCCCGTGATGGAACTGTTCCGGGGATAGGGCAGAGACTGCTGGTTTTTGATACCGAAACTCCGGCACAAGGCTGGAAAGAACTGGCTTTATGCCCCGGAACGGGACGACTTAATACGGCAACAGCAGCGGTGAACGGAAAATTATATGTGATGGGCGGAGCAACCGGCATTGATTCTCCTAATGCAAAAGTAAATACAATTGTTGACAACTGGTGTTATGATCCGGTTGAAGACCGGTGGGAACGCCTGCCGGATCTGCCGATCGCCAGCGGCAATTTTCCGACCGGTGATATCGTGTATAAAAACCGTTATATTCTGCTCGTGGGGGGGGTGCAGTTCCCGAACATTCAGTTTCCCAACGGGCAGATAGAAAAGTCCCAATCATTCGGATTGGCAAAAATGTTTTATCCGCAATTTGTGAAGGAAGCCTGGAGGGGAAAAAATCAGCGGTATGTCAGCGACATTTTTGTGTATGACACGGTGAATAATTCATTCGGTGAAGCGACTATGCTGCCGTTTAATAATAATATGACCAAATTCATCGTCCGCAGAGATAACATATATTTGATTTCCGGTGAAACCGGCGGACTGATTATTGATGATGAATATTATGGACACCATCCGGACTTTTTTCTGGAAGGAACTCTTCAGATAAAGCCAAAAAATGAAGGTGTGAGTTTTTCAACCACAGGAACAACTAAATAACAGGAGAGATATTATGCGATGGACGAGTTTTTGCGTATGTGCATGTATGGTTACCTTTACGCTTTCTGCTCCGGCAATCCGGATTACGGATGCGGATTCCGGTGCCGTTCTTTTTGATAATAACGGTTTTGAAAACGATACTGTCGGCATAAAACCGATCAAAACCATTACCGGTGCGATTTCCGGCAAAGAGCAGGATAAGATTGCAGGTTCGGAATCAACCGGTCCCGGCGCCTTTCAAGGATACCAGTATGCTTATACATCCCGGGATCAAAATGGTGCCGGGAATGTGGAAGCAAAAATCACAAAGTCGATGACAGAAAAAGGCAGGACGGTGCTTATTGAATGGGCGTGGTATCTGCCGGCAAACAGCAACGCCAAATGGGGACTTAAAGGGAATACTCAATTTTATAAAAGTTTATGGAGAGCGGGGAATGGATCTTTTCAGGTTTATATTGACGGACGATGGGAGTATCGCGGGTATTATACCGTTGATAAATGGTTTGAATGTTCCTTGAAATATACCATTGGCGATCCGACGGCAGACCTCACAGTGGACGGAATGAAAATACGCCTGGAGGTTGATAATTATTTAACCGGTGCGCCGGGAGTTCAGGGAATTTATTTCAGCCATAATGTTCAGGCCGGATATTATCTCGACGGAATATCTAAATAACACAGGACATATTATTAAAGTATATATATTATGAAAACCAAACTGTTTTGCATCGCACTGGCATACACCTGTTTTATACAGGTGGGGGTTTCAGCCGAATCAACCACCGGAACAACCGTTGCAGATGGCCCGATTGATATCGGGTCGCGGTTAGAATTATTTGTGGATGATTTTCTCGTTGAAAATATTGCCGGGAAAGTAGGCCTGCATCTGCATCATCCCGAACCGCAGGAAATTGTGTTGGTTACGGATAAACCATGGGAGGGCAACACCTGCTGTTATTACACGCTGTTTCAGGACGGCGATATGTACCGGATGTATTATCGCGGAACTCACAGCGATACTGCAATGGAAGATGAAGTATTCTGTTATGCTTACAGCACCAACGGTATTGACTGGATTCGTCCGAATCTCGGACTGTTTGAGTTTAAAGGATCAAAAGAAAATAATATCATTCATAACGGTGTTGCCCGGCATAATTTCACGCCGTTTAAAGACACAAATCCGGTTTGTCCGCCGAATGAAAGGTATAAAGCAATGGGCGGACATTCCCGCACCGGCGGACTCTATGCGTTTAAATCCGCGGACGGTGTACACTGGACGCTGATGCAGAATGAACCGGTCTTTCCGTCGAGCTGGGAAAAACGTTCGGGCTGGCCGCAGCCGTGGTTTGATTCGCAGAATCTGGCGTTCTGGGATCCGGTACGTAAATCATACGTGTTATATTTCCGTCATTTCCGCGATAAAACATACCGTGATGTAATGATGGCGACGTCGCCGGATCTGATCAACTGGAGCAAGAACCCTGAATTTCTTGAATATCCGGGTGTTGCACCGGAACATCTCTATACAAGTTCGATTATTCAGTATCCACGCAATCCGCATTTTTATATCGGCTTTCCGACGCGGTTTATTTCTCTCACTGCGCAAACCGAACCGCTGTTTATGAGCAGCCGGGACGGGTTGACGTTTAAGCGCTGGCCGGGGGCTGTGATTCCTGTTGATGCACCGGCCGATCGCGATGGCAACCGCAGTAATTATATCTGGTGGGGCCTGCTGGAACTCCCGGGAAATGACGCTGAATATTCAATTTATGCGCATGAAGCCTATTATGACGGACCGGCATCGCGGCTGCGCCGCTTCACTTATCGGAAAGACGGATTTGCGTCACTGCGGGCTGCACCGGAAGGCGGTGTGGTTGAAACGAAACTGCTGCGATTCAGCGGAACCCAGCTGGTACTGAATTTTAAAGCCAAAGCCAAACATTTCAGATATGACGGCGGCAGTATACAGGTCGAAATCATTGATGAAGGCGGCTATCCAGTGGAAGGTTTTTCACTGCCTGATTGCGAAAAGCTGCAGGGCGATTCGCTTGAGCAGACGGTGGTGTGGAAGTCCGGACGCACTCTTAGAATGCTGGAAGGCGTTCCGGTGCGATTCCGTTTTCATATGAAATATGCCGATCTGTTTTCATTTCAGATAAAATAATTCATTTGTGGGGCAAAAGAATACCTGTGTTATGAAACAAATATTTTTCATATATGCAGTATTTTTATTTGCCCTGACCGACCATGTATGCGCTGTTCGAGTAACCGAGGCACAAAGCGGAATTGTGCTTTTTGATAATAACGGATTTGAGCAGGATGCCATCAATAGCACACCTGCTCAAACGGTTGCCGGAACAATCACTGCAAAAG
Organism: Kiritimatiellales bacterium; assembly: GCA_041656295.1. Taxonomy (NCBI): domain Bacteria; kingdom Pseudomonadati; phylum Kiritimatiellota; class Kiritimatiellia; order Kiritimatiellales; species Kiritimatiellales bacterium. The sequence goes on from JBBADV010000002.1 coordinate 245,455, forward strand.
AGCAGGATCGTGTTTTCGGGCCTGCATCTGGCGGGCCGGGGGCATTTAAGGGGGCGCGGTATGCTTACACATCCCGGGATCAGAACGGCGCGGGAAATATTGAAATTAAAGCGCCTAAGGCGGTAACTGCCAGCGGGCAAACGTTGCTGATGGAATGGGCGTGGTATCTGCCCTCAGCCAGCAATGCAAAGTGGGGATTGAGGGGCGATTTACAATTTTATAAAAGTTTATGGCGGGCAGGAAACGGGTCAATCGAAGTTATCGTTAATGATAAGTGGGGGGAACGCCGCGGAAATTATACTGCGGATAAATGGCTGAAGTGTTCTTTGAAATATACCATTGGTGATCAAACTGCGGATTTCACGGCTGACGGTGTAACCATGAAGCTGGAAGTGGATACGTATAAGGGCGGTGCGCCGGGAGTTCTGGGAATTTTTTTCAGCCATAATAACCAGTCTGGCTATTATCTGGACGGAATTTATGAAATGAATACTGATACCCGCCCTGAATTGCCTGAGTGGATTGATGCAACGTGGAAACGTTTTCCGAATACGCCCCGGGGAATTCAATGGCCGGCGGTGGGTATGATTGATAACACATTTATTTCAGCCGGCGGCTGGTGTTCAGGGGAAGAGGTTGCGTCGAAACCTGGAATTTATCCGCGCGGATTTTTTAATGATGTGTTTGCGATGGATGTGACAGCGCCGGACAAAGGCTGGTCACGGCTGCCTGATTTTCCCGGCGAAGCCCGGATGGGTACGGCTTGTGTGACGGTGAATAACAAACTGTATGTCTGGGGCGGTCTCAGTTATACCGCACCGTACTGTTATACGGACGGTTATGTGCTATCTAAAGAAACCGGCAGTTGGAAATGGACGACACTGCCGCCGCTGCCGCACGCATTAGTGTTTCCCGGCAACTGTGCACTGGGCGGCAAAATTTATCTTATCGGGGGGAGCGATTATGATCGAACAGGATATTTCTCGGCAAACTCCCGCGATGGAACTGTTCCGGGGATAGGACAGAGACTGCTGGTATTTGATACCGAAAACCCTGCACAGGGATGGAAAGAACTGTCGGCATGTCCCGGCACCGTACGATTTAATACCGCGGCGGCGGCGGTGAACGGAAAATTATATGTTTTCGGCGGGGCAACCGGCATTGACTCTCCTAATGCGAAAGTCAATACAGTTGTTGATAACTGGCGTTATGACCCGGCTGAAAACCGGTGGGAATGTCTGCCTTATCTCCCGATTGCCAGCGGCAATTTCCCGGCCGGTGAAATTGTGTATAAAAACCGTTACATTCTGCTTGTGGGCGGTGTTCAGTATCCGAATATCCAGTATCCTAACGGGTGGACAGAAAAATCTCTGTCATTCGGGTTGGCAAAAATGTTTTATCCGCAATATGTACGGGAAGGGGAAGCCTGGAGCGGAAAAAATCAACGGTATGTCAGCGACATTTTTGTCTATGATACGGTGAATAATTCATTCGGTGAAGCCACCATGCTGCCGTTTAATAATAACATGACCAAATTCATCGTGCGCGGAGATAACATCTATCTGATTTCCGGTGAAACCGGCGGTCTGTTTTTTGATGATGAATATTATGGGCACCATCCAGACTTTTTCCTGGAAGGAACACTGCAGATGAAACCAGAAAATGGAAGCTTTCGTTTTTTCATCACCGGAAGAGAGGAATAACGGGAAATATATTAGGGTAATCTATGCGCATGTAGAATTATTTTATGTTGAAAAATCGAGACATTCTTGACTCTTCGAAGACGTTACGTATCCTGTACGAATGACCGTAGCAGAACAGGTTTTAAACTGGATTGAAAATTATATTGAAGAAAACCGGCTCGGAGTCGGGGATGCTCTGCCGGGAGAACTGGATATGGTGGCTGAAACCGGATTCAGCCGCGCATCTGTCCGCGAAGCATTAACGGCGCTGAAAGTGCTCGGAATTATCCATACCCGGCGCAAGGGAGGAATCCGCATTATCCGCAATCCGGTGACGCTGGGATTGCGCCACTATTTTGCCGATCAATACGAAGATACCGGTCGATATAAGGATATGATGGAATTCCGCGCCGTAATGGAGTGGGGGCTGGGGCCGCTGGCTTTACAGCGCATCAATAAAACAACGATAAAAAAACTCCGGCGGCTGGTTGAAGGCATTGAAAAAAAACCAGAAGACGTTACGGTTGAAGATATTATTCGCGCGGAGACAGAGTTTCATAAAACACTTACGGATGGATGTAAAAACAAGCTGGCCGGATTGTTTGTTCATATTTATGAGCCGGTCTTCCGGAGCTGGTGGGCGGATAATCCGGTTACTCCGACAGAACACAAAAAAGACTGGGTGGAACGGCATGGCAGCATGGTCGATGCGCTGGATGCCGGAGATGATGTATATTTTACACAGCTGCTCCGAAACCATACGTTCCAGTATTTAGGAATCAAATAGTTCTGTATTTTTCAGATTTTGCCTTTGAAGGCTGCGTGGAGATTGATAGAAAATATATGATTTACGCTCAACTTATTGATTATTAATAGGTTATACTTTGCTAGGTGGGAAATGAGATATTTTCACTGGAACCAGTGTCCGGAACGGTAAATGTAGGCATTAAAAAAACGGATCGGGCAAGAATGTAAAATCTGATAAGCATCTGTGCTAATTTCTGTAAGTTTTAAAAAATTAAAAAAAAACAGTTGATTTTGATTTTTCATAAACGTATTGTCTGACAAAAAGCGATCGCAAAGTATTCGATACGTAGCAAATTTAAAGGATGTAGGATGAAAAAACTAATGATCACTATCGCGACAACAATTGGATTTGTGAGCAGTATTTTAGCAGAGACTTTAATCAGTTTTATTGCCAACGGACAAGATGCTGGACCAACAGCTCAGCAGTGGACATGGACTCTTGATGGAGGAACCGCCGCTCCCAGTCTTTATTATACCAATGAAGCGGTTAATGGTGCGTCATATTATTCATGGGCATTTGACTCCGTTGCCGGTGATAAAGGATCTTATTTGTTGCAAGCAAGTGCTGCCAAAACAAGCATTATGCGACAGGATGGATGGACATTGACATATATTTCACGGACACAGGATGCCAGATCGCAAGGGTATCATCGCCTTCGATTTAGAGATGGTGATGCATATTTTGATATGCATTTTGTTGCTAATTCTTCTACAACTAATAACGGGCTGTATATTGCAAAATCAGCTGCTGCAGGTGGCGGATATCAATTTATAGCATTTAATTTCTCCGATACTTACAGCACTGTTCAGCTGACATACGAACCTGTCGTTGCAGGGAGTCTTAATTCGAATGATGTCGTGAAGATATGGATTAATGGAAGAGAGGTTTATGCCGGCAGCAGGGCAATATGCGCCATTGGAACAACCGGAATTATACGCGTGGAATTCGGGGATGCTGCTATTGGCGGAACGGGACTGTTTTTTGTGAATCAAGTTATTCTGGATTCCGGTATTCACGTCATTCCGATTCCGCGTTTCCTTAATTTATATCTGTTATCATCTCTGTCTTTTTCAAGTAACTGTTATTTTTAAAGCCGATGCTAAGTAAAAAGGGAAATCCAATGGCGATTGGGCAAAAAATAAACAAAACGTATGTCTTTTTCGTATTAATTTATGTTTTTCGTCTGCAAGTAAATGCAGCAATCAGTATATTATATACCGCTCCGGGGAATCCTGCGGAACAACAATGGGCGGCTGATTTACGGGGAATTACTGTTAAGGGAATAACCAATGTGATTAATGAGGTTATTTATCCGGCGTGGGAGTTTGATTCGCTAAAAGATCAGCAGGGATGGTATCTTAATAATAGATTTAGTCAAACGGCGCGTCAGGCGATGCTTGAATCCGGTTGGACATGGACATATATCTCTAGAACAACACTTGCCCCGAGTGCTGGATATCATTCTGCCAAATTTCGTGACGGTGTTAATTTATGGTCATTACAGTTCCGGCAAAGCTCCTCACCCGGCTCTAATAACGGAGTATGGCTTCATTTCGGTTCTGGGAAATACATTCACTTAAAAGCACTGAGTTTGAATGATGATTTTTGCGTTGTACAGGTGACGTGTACTCCGGCGAATCCGGGGTTCCATGATGACAACGACCTGATTGCATTTTATGTGAACGGGGAGAAAGTACATGAAATGCGCCGACGCCAACAGGATCTGACCACCGGAGTTGTCCGTGGAGAAATACTCGATGAGGCCAGCGGCGGACCGGGGAATTTCGCGGTTAATCTTTACCGGATTGATACCGGTATAAATCTGGATGCATATCATAGTGCCGGAGGTGTATTTTTTTCACTGATATTTGTTGAAAATACAGCAACAATTCCGGCACCGCCGCGCAATGAGAGTTATCTTCATAATTATCATTCTAATTTTGTTCAACAGGCTCTGGCCGGCGGAATTGATGTACTTTTTATCGGCGATTCCATTACTGAATATTGGTGTAGTCCGGGATGCGGGCTGCCGGTGTGGAACAGATTGTGGTCAGATGATTTTCCCGGAATAAACGCTGCAAATTTCGGCGTTAACAGTGATTTGACTCAACATGTTCTTTGGAGATTAAAAAACGGAGAGGGGTTTGGGTTTTCTCCTAAAGTTGTCGTTTTACTGATCGGAACAAATAATACAACTCCAAATAATACAACCCCGGAGATAATTGCAGGAGTAACCGCAGTTGTTAAACAGTTGAAAACCGGATTTCCTCAGACAAAAATTTTATTATTGGGTGTTTTGCCGCGCGGTCAAAAAAAGGATGCAAAACGGTTACAAATTATTGATGTCAATCGGGGAATATCAAAACTGCATGATGGAGAGAGAGTTTTTTATTTAGATATAGGAGATCAGTTTCTGGATGCCGATGGAGAAATTCCGGTGGAGTGGATGCCTGACGGGTTGCACCCGAATTTGTCGGGGTATCAAATTTTTGCCGCTGCAATAAAAGATCTATTAGCGCAATTATTCTGTATGAACCCGTGAGTGGTTTTTGAAGATTAAATTAATAAAAAAATTTGACATTTTATTTTTAAATTATATTGTCGGACAATAATAAAAAATTAATTTAATATATTTCCGAAGTACGGAAATAGAATAGTTGATTTTCAGAGAATAGCAGGGCTGTTTGAGAAAATCATCTGGTGCGCAGGTAGGGAAAACAAATAGAAAGGACAGGGCATGAAGAAGAGGTGGTTAATCAGTATGATAGCAACAGCGGTTGCAGGGTATATTCAAGCGGGTATAATTCTTAACTTTACCGCAAACGGAACAGATGCCGGGCCAACAGCTCAGGGTTGGACTGCGTCGGGAACGACATTACGTTATTATACGAATGAAACATTTGGAAGTGTATCGTATAATGCCTGGGTATTTCAATCAGTTGCCGGAGATACAGGAGATTATTTTTTAAATCCGGGCATAGCTAATACGAATGCGATGCGGACAGACGGCTGGACTGTAACTTATGTTTCGCGCACGGCACTGGCACCTTCGCAAGGATATCACCGCCTCCGGCTTCGTGATGGTTCGGGGTATTTTGATCTGCATTTCGTAGCAGGATCTACTAGTAGTATTGCCAATGGATTGTATCTTGCAAACGCAGGGACGGGGTATCAACTTATACAATCTTTGGATTTATCCGGTGGCTACAACACCATTCAACTGACGTATGAACCGCTTATTGCAGGAAGTCTTAATGATAATGATGTCATTAAAATATGGATTAATGGAGGGGAAGCTCTTTCAACGACCAGAGCGGCTTGTAATCTGGGGGCTACCGGAATCATTCGGGCTGAATTTGCTGATGCGGCAACAGGCGGGGCGGGATTGTTTGCTGTTAATCAGTTTACATTGGAAACCGGCATCAATGTTATTCCGGAACCGAGTACACTTGGTTTATTTTCAATATCTGTATTGACCATATTAGGTATTCGTTTGCGTTTAAAAAACGTAATGAAATAATAAAAAGGTTGTTTTATGCATGCGCGGATAAATGTAATGAATAGTTTTGTTGTCGGTGTACTGTGCTTTTTATGCACTTCTGCGAGCGCTGTCGTCGGTATTTCATATTCGGCACCGGGTGATCCTACAGGACAGAAATGGACGGCGGATATACGCGGAATCATCGTTCGTGATATAACACACACGATAAACAAAATTGATTATCCGGCATGGGAGTTTGACTCTTTGAAGGATCAAAAAGGGTGGTATCTTAATACCACCTTTGATGAATCTGCAAAAAAACTGATGCAAGAAACCGGCTGGACGTGGACCTATATTTCACTGACCAAACTTGCGCCGGCAGCCGGATACCATACTGCAAAATTCAGAGATGGCAATCGGCTGTGGGAAGTGCAGTTGCGTCAGAGTAAAGCTTCCGGTAACGGAGTGTGGCTGCATTTCGGTGCAGGGAAGTATAAACAGTTAAAACGAATGAATCTAGATGATGGATTTCATATCGTTCAGGTTACCTGTGCACCGGCGAATCCGGGAAGTTATGACAATAATGACCTGATTACATTTTATGTAAACGGGGAGAAAGTGCATGAAATGCGTCGGCGCCAGCAGGAACTGACCACCGGGGTTATTCGCGGAGAAATACTTGATGAAGCCATCGGCGGGCCGGGAAATTTTGCGGTTAAAACTTACCGGATTGATACCGGTGTAGATCTGAGCGCTTACCTTATAAAGTAATGGACATATTATAGGTTATAAAAATTGCTGGCGGCTAAACAACAGCTGCCAGCGATTTTTATGACGGGACTGTGAATGCTCTTGTTCAATCTAAAAAAACAAATAACTTAAATAGAGAACGATAGGTAAGAAAGATTAAAGGTTATTATGATTACAGGGAAAAAAGCGCAAGGAGCTTATATGTTGATATTCATGTTATTATTTGTTTTTTTGTCGACAAAAGCCTCTGACGGCATTATTTATTCAGCGCCCGGAGATCCTGTTGAACAGCAGTGGACTGAAGATTTGCGGGGAATCACTGTCCGTAGTATAACGAATGACATTAGAGGGAATACGTATCCGGCATTAGAATTTGAATCATCACCTGATCAGAAAGGATGGTATCTAAACACGAGTATGGCGAAGCCCGTACAGATGTCTATGCGGGAAATCGGCTGGACGTGGACTTATATTTCGCTGACAAAACTTGCGCCATCTGCCGGTTCTCATACCGCTAAGTTCAGGGATGGAAACCGGTTGTGGGAACTACAGTTTCGTCAGGGCGGTTCCTCCGAGAACGGATTGTGGCTGCATTACGGTTCTGGAAAGTATACTCATTTAAAACAAATCAATTTAAATGACGCATATCACATTTTTCAGGTTACCTGTACGCCCGCAAACCCGGGGAATTATGATGAAGATGATCTGATTGCATTTTATGTGAACGGGAAAAAAGTGCATGAAATGCGCCGGCATCAGCAGGAGCTGACCACCGGGGTTGTCCGTGGAGAAATTCTGGATGAGGCCGCTGGCGGCTCCGGCAGTTTCGCCGTCAATCTTTATCGGATTGATGCCGGTGTAGGTCTGGATTTATACCGTCCGAAGGAGGGTGGAATCACAATACTGCCCGACGCTGTGCAACCGGCGGGCGATGATTCTGCTGCGTTTAATGTCGCTTCTCGGCGCGAGCTTTTTGTAGACCATACGTTAATTGAAACTATGACCGGTGGTGCGGAGTTGCGTATGCATCATCCCCATCCTGCCGGCAAGGTTCTGGATTTCATGGAAGAATGGGAAGGCCGATATGCCAATTACGGCACAATTATCAATGACGGTCGACAATTCCGGCTCTATTACCGTTCCGGGAATCCGCGGCATAATATAACGAATCAGGTCACCTGTATGGCGGTTTCTGATGATGGGATTCATTGGGATAAGCCGGTTTTAGGATTGCATGAACAGGATGGCAGCAAAAATAATAATATTGTTTTTTCCGATGCAACTGCCGCCGGCCATAATTTTACACCGTTTTTAGATACAAATCCGGATTGTTTGCCGGATGCAAAATTTAAAGCATTGGGCGGTATCTACAGATACACCAAAGATCCGGAGGTGAAAGGCCTGCTGGGGTTTGTTTCTCCGGACGGGATTCATTGGAAGCAGATCGGCGGGAATCCATTGATCGAACGGCCGTCATTTTATGCGTTCGACAGCCAGAATATTGCTTTCTGGTCGGAGGCCGAGAAAAAGTATGTCGGCTTTTTCCGGGCATGGATCGGAACAAATCCGGCGCAGGGGAATTATTCTAACGGGATCCGGTGGATCGGAAAAACAACTAGTGATGATTTTATCAATTGGTCTCCAATAGAGATACTGGGCATTTTTCATGCCGGAGAAGAGGCTCCGAAGTACGATTTATATACAAATCAAACATTCCCATATTACCGGGCGCCGCATATTTATATTGCAACAGCGACCCGGTTTATGGAAGGCCGGCAGGTGGTCAGCGCCGCGCAGGCAAAAGAAATTAATGTTGATCCGCAATATTTCCGGGATTGTTCTGATGTGATTCTGCTCAGCATGCGCGCCGGAGGCACCGCATATCAGCAACCGTTTCTATCTTCTTTCCTGCGGCCGGGACCCGGTTTGCGAAACTGGATTTCGCGCACCAATTATCCGATTCTGGATACAATTCCCACCGGTGACACTGAAATGAGCCTGTATATTTTTCAGGATTATGCACAACCGACTGCTCACATACAACGATACACGTTGCGTATCGATGGATTTACGTCGGTTTCTGCGCCATTTGAAGGCGGGACTCTGTTGACAAGACCAGTGTATTTTAATGGTAAAAAACTGGAGTTAAATTTCTGGACCAGCGCTGCCGGCGGTATCCGGGTTGAACTGCAGGATAGAACCGGTACGCCGATTAAGGGTTATACACTGGCGGATTGTGATGAATTAATCGGAAATGAAATTTCCCGCTCTGTGTGCTGGAAAGGCAGTCCGGATGTAGGACCGCTTACCGGAAAAGAAATCCGGATTTTCTTTAAATTGAAAGATGCAGATGTGTACTCTTTCAAATTCAACGAGTAGCGTTGAATTATTTCTCCGCGGACACGAGCATCTGCAGGGATTAATCGGAGATATGGCATGAAAGCGGCAGATCAGGTTTTAAACTGGATTGAAACGTATATTGAGGAAAATCATCTGGGCGAAGGTGATTCGCTGCCCAGTGAGCATACCATTATGGCGGAGAGCGGCGCCGGGCGTTCTTCAGTTCGTGAAACGCTATCCGCCTTGAAAATCTTAGGGATCATCCAGTCTCGCCAGAAAAGCGGCATTCGCATTATTCGCAATCCGATTACACTGGGTTTCCGGCACTATTTTTCTGATCAGTATGATGACCCTGAACAGTATGACGATATGGTGGAATTCCGAATGGCAATGGAGTGGGGCCTGGGAACGCTTATTTTTAAGCACATTAACGCCCCGACCATCAAGGCGCTTCAGTCTCTTGTTCAAGAAGTGGAGATGTTAAGCAATGCCACCCTGGAAGATATTACTCTGGCCGAGATTGAATTTCACCGAATTTTAATCACCGGGTGTGGAAACCGGCTGGCCGGATTGTTTGTCCATGTGTATGAACCGATTTTTAGAAACTGGTGGACCGTTAAAAATTTTGAGCAAGTTGATGATTACGGCAAAGCCTGGGTTCAACAGCATAAAGGCATTGTTGATGCGCTCATTCAGAAAAATGAAAAACTGTTCTTGAAACTGCTCAAAAAACATACCCGGCCGTACCTTTAAGAACCATTCAATTTTATATTGATAAACAATTTGAAAATAAAAAAAAAGATTGCGCACCGATTGAGTTTATGTCAGTCATAATAAAATACATGAAGCAAGAAATATTATCCGGCATTTCGAAGCTGACGCTAGGAACAGTGCAGTTCGGTTTGAATTACGGCATTGCCAATTCCGGCGGGCAGCCGGAATATCGGACATGCCGCGATATTGTAGCCGGTGCACTGGAAGCCGGAATCAACTGTTTCGATACCGCGGCGATGTACGGTGAGAGTGAAAAAGTTCTCGGCCTGGCGCTGACGGAACTCAATGCCGGAGATAAAGCGGTGCTGGTGAGTAAAAGTCCGCCGGTCAGCGAGGCGAAAATTCCGGCGGATGAAGTTGAAACGTTTATTGAAAAATCACTGCGGCAGTCGCTGAAAAATCTGGGAGTTGACTCTCTGCCGGTTTTTCTGTTCCACCGCGATCAGGATATTGCCTGGATGGATGCTTTGCACCGGATGAAAGAGCTGGGGCTTGTGCAAAGAATCGGAGTGTCGGTGGATTCGCTTGAGCTCGCCGGGCAGATTTTCAGTCATTCTCTGGTGGATGCAGTGCAGCTGCCGCACAATCTGTTTGACCGCCGTTTTTCTTCCGGGCCGTATTTTAAGGCACTGTATCAACGAAACGCTTTGCTGTTTATTCGCAGTGCATTTTTGCAAGGACTGCTGCTGATGCCTGAAGAAAAAATCCCTGTTGCGCTGAGTGTGGTTGTTCCTGTCCGGCATAAACTGGAAGAAATTGCCCGTACTGCGGGAATGGGTATGCCGGAACTTTGCTTGCGGTATAATTTCAGTTTTCCGGAAATCACCAGTGTGCTGATTGGAGTGGATTCGGTGCAGCAGCTAAAAGAAAATGTAATGATGCTTGAGCGCGGCCCGCTGGACGCAGCGTTGCTCGATTTGATTCATGAAAGTGTGCCGGAGTTTCCGGAATCAATTATTCGTCCGTCGCAGTGGAGTAAATAGCAGATTCGCCACAAAAAACACGAAAAACAAATCTAACCACAGAATACACTGCACACACAGATTTTTTAACAAAGAGGTAACAAAGGAAAACAGGAGAAAATGGTAGGGCGCGCAGTCCCTTGCGCGCCGTATATATGAAAAATTATAACATGAAATGTAGCGCAAGCGTCCCGCTTGCTTAAACAACCGGGACGGTTGTTCTACTTAGATTCAACCGCTGATAACACGGAGATAAACGGATTTAAAACACGAAAATGGAGATCACTAAAAATAACCTAAAGCCTCTAGCCTAAAGTCTAAGGTCTTTTAAAATTATGAAAACAAATAACCTGCCTCTTAAAAATAAAACCATCCGTCTGGCGATGATCGGAAGCACGTCCGGCAACGGCCATCCCTATTCGTGGAGCGCGATTTTCAACGGCTACGACCGCGAGCGCATGACGAATGAATGTCCGTTTACCGGGATTCCGCAGTATTTAAATAAAGAACCTGCCGATACGCTGCGGATCCCCGGCGCTGAAGTGACGCATATCTGCTGCATCGGCGACGGCGGGTTTTCTGCGGAACATGTGGCCGCCTGCTCACTGATTCCGAATGTTGTCGAGCGTCCGGAAGAGGTGATCGGTCAGGTGGATGCGGTGATTGTGGCGACGGATAAAGGGTATGAACACGTTGAGCGCTGCCGTCCGTTTATTAAGACGGGCCTGCCGCTGTTTGTCGACAAGCCGCTGGCGGATAATACGGCCGATCTTGACACGTTTATTCAATGGGTGAACGACGGGCATGCAATCATGTCGTCGAGCAGTATGCGCTATGCCAAAGAGTTTATGCCGTACCGGCTTTCAACCCGCGAACTGGGCGACTTGCGGTTTGTTTCCATTACGTCGCCGAAGAGCTGGGAGCGTTACGGCATTCATGCACTGGAGGCGATTTATCCGATACTGGGTCCCGGATTTTTATCTGTCCGGAACACCGGCAGCGAAAAGCGGAATGTCGTCCATATTAAACACCGTTCCGGTGCGGACGCCGTCGTCATAGTGTCGGCGGATATGTACGGCTCGTTCGGCTGCCTGCAGTTGTGCGGTACGGCGGGGTCGGTTCAAACCGTATTTAAGGACAGCTTTTTTTCATTTAAAGCACAGCTGGAAGCCTTTGTTGAATACCTGCGCACCGGAACGCATCCGTTTCCGTTTTCGGAAACGGTTGAGCTTATCCGGATGGTTGCCGCCGGTATTCGCAGCAGAGAAGAGCAGGGAACGGAAATCTGGATTAACGAATAAGGAGAGCCTTGAATCGAAAATAGAAGAAATATTCATTCATCGCAAAAGAACGCAGAGAACGCAGGAAAAGACAGAATTTGAGATGAAGATTGGCAGCCGCCGGAAATGCAAAAGACACAGAAAGAGAAAGGTTTTTGAATTATGATAATTGATCGCATAGAAAATGTACCGTTGTATGCCGGGCTTGGAGCAAAGGTGCAGCAGGCGCTGGAATATCTCGCTAAAACAGATTTTAAGGCGCTGGAATCGGGACGGTATGAGATTGCCGGCGATGAGGTGTTTGCGCTGGTTCAACGGTATGAAACGAAACCGCATGATCAGGGTTTATGGGAAGCGCACCGGCGTTATATTGATGTACAGTATCTTGTTTCCGGCAGTGAAATCATGGGATATGCGCCGCTGGATACGCTGGCTGTTAAAGAACCGTACAAACCGGAAAATGACTGCGAGCTGTTAACCGGCACCGGAGATTTTTTGACGGTGTCGCCGCGCATGTTTGCCGTGTTTTTCCCGCAGGATGCGCACATGCCCGGGCTGATGAATAAAATACCGGAACCGGTCATCAAAGTCGTCGTAAAAGTGCAATGTGAAAATTGAGAAAAGTAAGAAGTGTGGAGAACAGAGCGTGAAATTTAAAATTAGAGCGTAGTCAGAAAAATTATAGCCGCAAAAATGCACAAAAAACACAAAACTGCAGCGCTGGCTCTTTTCCCATTAGCGAGAATCCGTGTTTATTGCTGCTTCGCTGCTAGCTACTGAAAAATTAAGGAGAACTAAAATGAATGTAATTACAATGAGACAGAGTCGTGTATTAAAAAAAATGCGCAACGGTGAAGTTGCGACCTGTGTAAAACTGAATCTTGCTGATCCGGCGGTGACGGAAATTGCCGCGTTGGCGGGATTCGACTGTGTCTGGCTGGATATGGAGCATGTTCCGCACACCGACAGCGTGATTATCAACCACGTTCGCGCTTCAAAAATGCATGACATGGATACACTGGTGCGTGTTCAGCGCGGCAACTACAGCAATCTGATTCACCCGCTGGAAATGGATGCCACCGGCGTGATGGTGCCGCATCTGATGAATCTGAAAGAGGCGAAAGAAATAGTGTACTATACAAAATTCCATCCCGTCGGCCGCCGTCCGCTGGATGGCGGCTATGCCGACGGCGCCTACTGCCTGCTTCCGCCGGATGATTATCTGAAACAGGCCAACGAACAGCGTTTCACGGTGGTGCAGATTGAAGATCCGGAGCCGCTCGATGAGCTGGAAGAGATCGCTAAACTGGACGGAATTGACATGCTGTTTTTCGGCGCCGCGGATTTCAGTCAGGGCATCGGCACGCCGTGCCGGTGGGATAATCCGAAAATTGCCGGGACGCGCAAACGGGTTGCCGAAGTTGCGCGCAAATACGGAAAATTTGCCGGCACACCGTGCGGCATTGGCAATTTTGATGAGTTTGCTGATCTCGGTTATCAGTTCCTCAGTGTCGGTGCGGATGTCGTCGGACTGGGCGAATATTTCGGTGGCATTGTTTCCGCGCTCAAGGGCACGCGCGCCGGAAAAATTGAAAGTATTTATAAAGGGAAGTAGAGGCGGGATATGCATGTTAAAGATTTATTAAGTTTAAAAAATAAAATCGCATTAGTCACCGGCGGCGAAGGTAAATACGGCCGGTGTCTTACTGAAGCGCTGGCCGAAGCGGATGCCAAAGTGATTATCGCGTCGCCGTTTCCCGACGAATGCAAAAAAGTCGCCGGTGAATTTCAGGGCAACGGCCTGGATGTCCATGCGCTTCAAGTGGATCAGGCGGATCATGAATCGGTGCTCAACCTGAAAGAGCAGATCAGGCAGCAGTACGGACGATTGAACGTTTTAGTGAACTGCGCAGTGGCGCGGCCGATGAAGGGATATAATGCGCCGCTGGAGCAGTGGAAACTATCGATGGACGTGAATGCCACCGGACTGTTTGATATTACCCGTGAAATGGCGGATCTGATGGCGCAAGGCGGCGGCGGAACCATTGTGAATATTGCCTCGATGATGGGCATGTTCGGCCCCGATCTTACGAACTATGAAGGTCTGCCGGATGCATGGAAAGATCAGCCGCCGGATTATTTTTTTCATAAGGGCGGTATGCTCACGCTGACGCGTTATCTGGCACGCGTGCTGGCGGATAAAAAAATCAGAGTGAATGCCATCAGCCCCGGCGGAATTGCTGCCGGTCAACCGGACCGGTTTGTTGAAAATTATACCAAAAAAGTTCCGGTCGGACGGCTGGCGAATAATGACGACATTAAAGGCACCGTCGTTTTTCTCGCATCGGAGGCGTCGGCGTATATTAACGGTGAAAATATTCTTATGGATGGTGGTATGCACGCCTGACCCTTAGAGCAGATCAAGAAAAACCATAGCCACAAAAAACACAAAAAAGCACAAACCCCGGCGTTCTTGGCGGTTCGCACAAAATTAAAACGCTATCGTGAAGGAGATTTGAATTATGCGTCAATGGATTCTGTTTTTATCGTTGATTATCTCGTCGCTCAGTCCGGCGTTTGCCGCAACGCCTGATCCGGCGGAAATCCGGTCAGACGCTGTAAACGTTCTGCAAACTGAATTGCGGCAGGCGGAGCAGTGGCAGAAAGTGCATGCGGCAGAAGCGCTATTAAAACTCGGATACATCGCCGGCGTGGAGGATGAATTTTTAAAAGAACTCTCCCTGTACGAAAATCAGCCGCAATACCGGATCGGCATCTGGCGGGTGCTGGTGCGCACCGCAGTAACTCCGCGCGAACAGCAGCAGTGGATTGAAAAAATTAAAACGGTTCTGTTAGATTCGTCCGCACCGGATCGCATGCACGCAGCGGAAACACTCGGAAAACTAAATATCCGGCTGAATGAGCAGGAAAAAGCATTGACGGAAGAGTATGCGCAGCAAATGCAGGATCCATTTGCTTGCTGGCTGCTGGCGCAGCATGGCTCAGCCGCCGGAGTACAGCAGCTTGAACAGTTACAACAGTCAGACGATCCGGTAACTGCATTCCGAGCCGGATTCTGTCTTGAACAGCTGGAAAAAATCTCTTCAGGAACAACTCGCGAAGATGCTGTTACAGCGCTGGCTGATAGTAACGATGCGAAAAAGACAGCGGCCGCTTATGCTTTAGGATCACTCGGAATGCCGGAAGATCGGGCGTTATTACTACCTTTGCTGTCCGATTTTTCAGCGGACGTGCGCATTGCTGCGGCGGAATCGCTGCTGCGGCTGGAGCGCCAGCGCACCGGACGGCTGGGTTTCATCGACTGGCTGGTGCTGGGCGGATATTTTTTCTCGCTGATTTTGATCGGCGCCTATTACGCCCGCAAAGCTCAGACGGCCGATGATTACCTGCTCGGCGGACGCAACATGAAAGCGTGGATGGTGGGGCTGTCTCTCTTCGCCGCACTGCTGAGCACCGCATCCTATATGTCCGTGCCCGGCGAGATTGTAAAACACGGCCCGATGATTCTTGCGCAGCTCACCGCGATACCCTTGATTATCTGGGTGGTCGGCTGGTTTTTAATTCCCACCTTCATGAAACTGCGTGTTACCAGCGCCAATGAAATTCTTGAAATGAATCTTGGATTAAGCGTGCGCATG